>USQZ01000019.1 GCA_900556975.1 uncultured Clostridium sp.
ATTTTTTGTAAATATGCTGCTGTTTTCATTTCTTCAAACATATCTAATGTTGTTGTACTTCCGATTCCGTCTGTTCCTATTCCAACGTTTATTCCATTTTTTCTAAGTTTTGTAATATCGCATATGCCTGATGATAATTTACAATTGCTGATTGGATTGTGTGAAATTCCACCTTTTATTTTCTTTAAAATTTCTAAATCGCTGTCTGAAATATATATACCATGTGCTAATACTACTGGAACGTCAAATACGTGTAAATCATTTAAATATTCTGTACCTGTCTTATTATATCTTTCTCTTATTATTTTGTCTTCCTGTAGAGTTTCAGATAAATGAATGTGTATTCCTGTATTTAGTTCTTTAGCTAAATCAACACATAGTTGTATTGTATCAGGACTACACGAATATGGTGCGTGTGCTGATACGTATATTTTTATTTTGCTATCTGGATAATTATATTTCTCGTGATATTCTCTTGTTCTTGTTATTTTGTCTTTTATTGATGTATCTGTTATACACCACGCAATCACTCCTCTTAATCCTGATTCTTCAACTGCTTCTATTGTTTTATCCATTCTAAAATACATGTCATTAAATGTTGTGGTTCCTGATTTTATTAATTCTATGCATGATAAAAATGAATTCCAATATATATCTTCTGGTCTTAATCTATCTTCAACTGGAAAAATTGCATTTTCTAGCCAGTCCATTAATTTTTGATCATCTTTATATCCTCTAAAAATGCTCATTGCCAAATGTGTATGAGTGTTTACTAATCCTGGCATAACGACTTTTTCTTTGGCATCTATTACTTGTGCTCGATCATCTTCTATTCCTTCTTCAATTTTAGCTATTTTTTTATCTTCTATTAATATGTCTGTTTTTCTGATATTTGGCACATCATCTACCATATCTAATAATGTTGCATTTTTAATTAATGTTTTCATTTTTCTTCTCCTCAATTTCACTATATGTCATCATTTGAATTTTTACTATCCATTTCTTCAAGTTTTTCTAATTTTTCAAGTTCTTTTAAATCCTCTTGATTTTCGACATCTAGTTTTCCTTCATCTTCTGCATCTTTTATTATTTTAATATCTTTTGCATTAAACCTTTTATAATATGTTTCTTCTCCGTCATTTAGTTTAACTTTAATTATTTCTTTAAGTGTTTCTATTCCGCAAACTTCACCTGTTCCTTCTTCTGTTTTTACTATTGCTCCTATTTTAGGTAGTCTGCTTAATTTTTCTTCATATACATTTTGCTCATATTTTAAGCAACACATTAGTCTTCCGCAACATCCCGATATCTTGGATGGATTTAGTGATATGTTTTGTTCTTTTGCCATTTTTATTGATACTGTTTCAAAATTTCCAAGGAAAGAACAACAACACAATTCTCTTCCACATGGTCCATTTCCGCCAATACGTCTTATCTCATCTCTTACTCCGATTTGTCTCAATTCTATTCTTGTTCTAAATACGGACGCTAAGTCTTTTACTAGTTCTCTAAAGTCAATTCTTCCATCTGCAGTAAAATAAAAAATAAGTTTACTTCCATCAAATTTATATTCTGCATCAATTAGTTTCATATCTAATCCATGCTTTTCTATTTTTTCTTGACATTTTTTTAATGCATCTGGTTCTTTTTTCTTATATTCTTCATATGATTTTGTGTCTTTATCTGTTGCAATTCTTATAACTTTCTTTAGTGGGCTAGTTATGTTCTCTTCTTTTATTTCTTTATTGCCTATCATTATTTCGCCATATTCATCACCAAGAGCTGTTTCTACGATTACTTTTGTTCCCACTTCTAATTCTAAATCTTGTGGATCAAAATAATACATTTTGCCTGGCTTTTTAAATTTAACGCCTACTATTGTTTTCATTTACTTCCTCCCATATTTTGAATAGCATATAATCAATACTCATGTCATAATTACTATTTGATTTTAGATGATTTATTGTTTCTTGTATGTAGTTTACGCAGTTTAAATATTTTATATTATTTTCTTTTTTTCCAATATAAAATAGTGATACCATGCAGTATTCTAGCATTCCATAAATTTCTTCTTTATCAAATATTTCTTTTGTTTTTGTTAAAAAATCTATTTTGTTTGTTTTTTCTATTGTTTCTATAAATTTATCTAATGCGTCATAAATCTCTTTTTTCTCTAGTATTTTTATTGCTTTTCCCACACTACCATCAAAAAATTCGAACATTTTTTCAGAAATATTCTCATCTAAATTTGTTTTTGGTTCTAATGCGTCTTTAAGCTCTTGTGTTGTTAATTTTTCAAAGATAATTTTTGTACATCTAGATTTGATTGTATTTAATAGCATATCTGTATTTGAGGCAATTAATATAATTATTATATATTCAGGTGGTTCTTCTAATGTTTTAAGTAAGCTATTTTGAGCTTCTTTTGTCATTTTATCTGCATCATTTATAATGTAAATTTTTTTCTTTGATAAAATAGGCTTTTCATAAACAGTTGAAATCATTTCTCTTATTGTGCTTATTTTTATTGTTTCTCCTTCATTGTTTATTAATTGAAAGTCTGGATGATTATCTGTTTCAAAGCAAATGCATGATTTACAATCGCATTTATCTTTATGTGCTAAACATAATATTTGCTTTGCAAATTCTTTTGCTATTTCTTTTTTTCCTATTCCATTTTCGCCTAAGAATAAGTAACTGTGCAAAACTGTATTGTTCTGCACAATTCTTTCAAGCTCTTTTCTATTTTTTATATTACCTTTTATTTTAGTATTTATCATGCTTTACACACCACTCTTTATTTTTTGTCTGGATTTCCCCAAGTATTTAATGGCCAAAATCTAAATGCCACTTTTCCTTCAATTTTATCTATTGGAATACAACCAAATGATCTACAGTCTGTACTTTGTGGTCTGTTGTCTCCCATTGCAAATATGTATCCTTCTGGAACAATAAAATCTGTAAAAGCTCCATCACATGGTGTTGTTACTACAGATGAATCTAAGTAGTCTTCTTTATATTCTTCGCCATTTATATAGACTTTATTATTTTTTATTTCTATATGTTCTCCTGGCAAGCCTATAACTCTTTTAATAAATGTTGTCTTTCCCCATTCAAGTCCATAGTAAACAAACTTTTGAAAAATGTTTCTATCAACATTTTCATATATTGCTACTGGATTTGACATATCTGCGTCTTCTTCACTTATTTTTAGTACACTTGGAGCTTCAAAAGTGATAATTTCTCCTCTTTTTATGTCTGAGTGAAATGTTATTGCTAGTCTATTTAAAATTAATCTTTGATCTGGTTTTAATGTTGGATACATTGATTTTTGTTTTACTATTGTTGGTGTTCCAATAAAGCATCTAACTATTAATGCTAATCCAACTGCTATAACTATACAATATACCCATTCTAAAATGTTCTTAACTTTTGGATTCAATTTTTTTACCTTTCCTCGATATTAGTTTTATTTTTCTTCAGCTTTCTTTTTTCTTGTTGTTGTTTTTCTTGTTGTAGTTTTTTTAGCTGTTGTTTTCTTAGGTTCTTCCTTTACTTCTGGTTCGTCATCTGTAAACATTGAAAATCTATCTGTTTCAACAGGTGCTTGTATTACTTCTTCTTTTTTTGCTTCTTCAACTTTCTCTTCTTTAGGTTTCTCTTCTACTGGATCATTGCTGGTAAAAGGATCTGCGCTTGTGCCTTCTGCGAATATATTTATTTCTTGAGAGTTTGATGATTCATCATCTGTTGTAAAGCTATCTGTTTCTTTTTTGTCAACAAAAGTTTCTTCATTTTCTTCTTCATCTGGCATTTCTAAGTTTTTATCACTATATGGTTCTTCATCTTCCTCTTCATTAGTTTCTTCATCGCCCATATTTCCGAAGTCAATTCCACTTAATTGAGCTAATTGTGTTTCTTCAGGTTTGTTATTAAATATTTGCTCAATTTTTTCTTCTGCTGAATGATCATCTACTTCTTTTAAATTTTCTTCTATTTCATCATCATCCATATTTTCTTCATTATCATCATCTTCTTCAGTTTCGTGTTTTTTCTTTAGTTTGTAATTATCTGGTAAATTATCAAGTTTGTACATAATTAATAATACTAGTACTATTACTGTTATTGCGGCAATTATTATTATTGCCTTATCTGACGAATTTAATGTTGTGTTTTGAAATATCTCTCCCATTTTCTAACCATCCTTTTTCGATTTTTATTCAACATCCTCTTTTTCTTCTCTTTTTGTAGGTATTCGTATTACTACTTCTGTACCTTTTCCTAATTCACTTTTTATATTAATTTTTGAATTATTCTTTTCCAAAATTTCTTTAGCTATTGATAAGCCAAGTCCTGTGCCTCCCATTTCCCTACTGCGTGCTTTATCAACTCTATAAAATCTTTCAAATACTTTTTCTATGTCTTCTTCAGGTATTCCTATACCATTATCTATTACTTTTATATATGCATCATTATAAACAAATCCGACATAAATTTTTATTTCACCATTTTCTGGTGTATATTTGATTGCATTTGTTAATATGTTTGTTACTACTCTTTCTATTCCGGCTTTATCTGCTACAACATGTGGTACATCTGCTGTTACGAAGCATTCGGCTTTTTGATTTTTCTTATCTATCTCAAAGCTTAAACTATCATATGTTGCTTTTACAACTTCTGCAAGATCAAATTCTTCTTTTCTATTATTTATCATATCAGCATCATATCTCGATAATGTTAACAAATCGCTAACTAATTCTGCCATTCGTTTTCCTTGTGTTGATATTTGTTTTAGGAATTTTTTTGTTGTTTCTTCGTCGCATTCATCTTCTAGTAATATATCTGAATATCCAAGTATTGAAGTAATTGGCGTTTTTAACTCATGTGATACATCTGCTACAAATTCTGTTCTCATTGTGTCTAGTTTAATGTGTTCTGTTATATCTTGAATTACAACAATTGCACCTTCTGGTCTTCCTTCTTCGCCTTCAAATCCTGCAAAAAACAAATTTAATGTTTTCTCGCCAACACTAACTCTTTCTTGTGTTGATGTCCAGTTTTCTAAATAAATTATCTTTTCTAGATTTATATTTGAATCAATTTTTTCAAATACATCTTGAAAGCTTTTTTCATCACCAGTTAAGTCTAGTAACTTGTCTGCAGCTTTGTTTTTGTGAATTATTTTTCCTTCTATATTAAACGCAAGAATTCCATCATTCATGTGCAATAGAATTGTTTCAATTTGTTTTTTCTGCCTTGAAACTTCTTTTAAGTTTTCATTTAATTCACTATGCATCATGTTAAAAGCTTTTGTAAGCTCATCTACTTCCGTTTTAGATTTTCCATCATCTAGATATTTTATTTGATATTTTCCACCTTTTGCAACTATTTCAGCGCTTTTGGTTAATTTCAAAATTGGGCTTATTACAACTTTTGCAACAAATATTCCTACAAGAACTGATATTACTGCAAATACAATTATTAGTCCTATTGATAGAATTTGTGTATTTCTCATTTGCACATTAATTTCTTGAATAACGTCTTCATTATTAATAATTGCATTTTGTAATTGACCTAATTCTGATGTAAATAATACTCCTTGAATTCCTATCATTAAAATTCCAAGTATCATAAATATCAAAACTATTTTTATTTGTATGCTTTTTAACATCTTTCACTCCTACGCAAGTGTTTGCTCATATTATATCACTATTATTGGAATATTCAAGTGTTTGTTATCACTTGTAACCTAGTTGTAACACATTTTTTTGAATTCTTACTACTACTTTATTTTTACACGAAATTACATTTTTAATAAAAAGAAAAAAAATTGTAAAACAAATGTAACTATTTCACATCTATTTTACAACTTTTTTCTTTTTGTAATATTTCTATTATTTATTTCCAACTACGTAGTATCCTACACCTCTTTTTGTTATTAATATTTTTGGATTAGCTTTATCTTTTTCTATTTTATCTCTTATTCTGTTTACTGTAACGTCGACTGTACGAATTGCTCCGACATAATCATCATATCCCCAAACTTTCTTTAATAACATTTCTCTTGTTACTACTTCACCTGGTTGTGCAGCTAAATATTTCAATACTTCAAACTCTTTTATTGTTAAATCTACTACTTCGCCTTTTACTTTTGCTTCTACTTTCTTCAAATCAAGAGTTAAATCTCCTACGACAATTACGTTTTCTTCGTTTTCTACACTCTCTGTTTTCATTTCAGCTTGAGCAACTAGTTCTGCTTTACGTAGGTTTGCCTTAATTCTTGCCATTACTTCTCTATGTTGAAATGGCTTTGTAATATAGTCATCTGCTCCCATCTCAAGCCCAACAACTTTATCAAGTTCTGTATCTTTAGCTGATATCATTAATATTGGCACGTTTAATGAATACCTAATTCTTTTGCATACGCTAATTCCGTCCATTTTTGGTAACATTACGTCTAATAAAATTAAATCAGGTTTTTCTTTTAAGGCTATTTCTACAGCAGATGCTCCATCATATGCTTGCAAAGTGTTATAACCTTCTTTTTGCAAATGATATACTAATAAATCTACTATACTTTCTTCATCATCTACTACTAGAATAGTTTTTCTATTAAAATCTCTTCCAACATCTACTTCTTCCACGAGGATACCCCTTTCTCTTTTTTATTACATCCATACATTATTTTATATCATAAAGAAAAAATTTGTACAAGTTTTTTCTCATTTTTTTTACAATTTTATTTCAAGATTTTCAATTTTGTTATCATTTTTTAATTCAATATAATTTTTTTCAAGTTCAATTCCATTACAAAAAAATTGTATTTTCCCGTTGCTGTCTGCTTTTCGTTCAACTTTTATATTATATAAATTTGTTTCGTGTCTATATTGTATTTCGTAATTTTCCCAATTATCCGGAATATTTTCTGGGAGATATAATTTATTTCCTTTTTTCTTTAATCCTAAAATATTTTCTAAACATACTTTATAATACCAACTGCTAGAACCTGTGTACCAGCTCCAGCCTCCTCTTCCTGTCATATATTTATTCGTATATACATCGCCTGCAATTACATATGGCTCAATTTTATATTTTTTTACTTTTTCTATATTTTCTGTGTGAGTAATTGGATTTATCATTTCAAGATATTTTACCGCTTCTGTAAGATATCCCATTTGAGCAAAAGCCATTATAAGCCATATACTACTGTGAGTATATTGTCCACCATTTTCTCTAACGCCTGCCGGATATCTTTTAATATAACCTGGATCTAAATCGTCATCTTTAAATGGTGGTGATAGTAATTTTATAATTTTGTTTTCTTCGTCAATTAAATATTTTTTAGCTGATTCTAATGCAATATATTTTTTCTCGTTATCTCCTGCTTCCGAAATAATGGACCAGCTTTGTGCAATACTATCTATTTTTCCTTCTTTGCTTTGACTACTTCCTATTACATTTCCATCATCTGTAATGGCTCTTTGATACCATTGCCCATCCCAGCCTTTCGTGTTCAAGCTCTTTTTTAGCTCATTTTTTATTTTTTTATATTTTTCTATTTTTTCTATTTCATTTTTCTTTTCTAAGATTTTTTCCCATCTGTTTAAAATATCATATAGGAAAAATCCAAGCCAAATACTTTCTCCTTTTCCTTTATGCCCTATCCTATTGAATCCATCATTCCAGTCTCCTGTGCCTATTTTAGGAAATCCGTTTTCACCAAAATTCAAGCTTCTTTCAATTGCTTTTATACAATGTTCATATATTGTTTCTTTTTCTTCTGTATATTCATATCTTCCGTATTTTTCATTTTCACCTTCCAACTGAATTCCTTTTGTATACTCAACTTCTTCGTCCAATATTGATTCGTCTTCTGTAAATTCTATATACTCCATTACACTATATGGCAGCCATAATAAATCATCTGATATTCTTGTACGTATTCCCGTTTTATTACTAACATGCCACCAATGCATAACGTCTCCTTCTATGAATTGATGTTTTGCTACTTCTAAAATTTGATTATATAGTATTTTTTCATCTATCCATTTCATCCCTAACGCATCTTGTAGTTGATCTCTAAAACCTATTGCTCCACCTGATTGATAAAATCCTGTTTTCGCATTTAGTCTACTTGTTATTGTTTGATATATTAACCACTTATTCATATATAAATTTATTTTCTCTGATGGTGTTTTAATTTTTATTTTTTCTGTTTTATCTTTCCAGTATTGTTCTATTTTTTCTAATTCTTTTTCTGTATTATAGTTTTCTACATATTTTCTCAAATCTTTTCCAAGCAATATATCGACTGATTTTCGCTCAAATCCTCCTAGTTCGACTGGAATTTCTACAATTATTTCATTTTTTATTAATATATTTCCTTCAGGCTTTAACTCTTTTCTATTTACTCCATTTTTAGGATTCATTTTTGATGAGAAAAATTTTTGATAATTATTAGTATATGATTTTATTTTTTCACTTGATGTTATTTCTATTTTATCTTCAAAATTACTTTTGCATATATTTTCAAGTTCAATAAAATTATCTTTTTTATTTGCTTTTATTTTTCCGATATTTTTTTGTTTCTCTTCTCCCATACTTACATTTATAGCATAATATAAATGTAATCTTCTTTTATTTCTATCTTTATTTTTTATTGTTATGTGGTTTATTTTTATCTCTTCTTCTAATGGAACTAATATTGTATTTTCCTGGATTAAGGCATTATTTATTTGCATATATTTTGAATATCCCATTCCATATTTAACTTGATAAGAATTTTTTTCAGCATTATTTCCTAAATTCCAATATTCATTATTATCTATATCTTTAATAATAATTTCTTCTGATTTGAAGTCTTGTATAGCGTCATTTTCCCATGTTGTAATTCTTTTTAATCTACTGTTTTCTATCCAAGTATATCCTCCACTATTTTCTGTAGTTACTGTTCCAAATTTTTTGTTAGCAATTATGTTGCTCCATGCTCGTGGTGGTATATTGTTTTTTTCAATTTTTAAAATATATTCATCTTTAGCGAATCCACCTATTCCATTGTCATATTCCAATTCGTCTTCTGCTATTTTTTCGCTTGTGCCTATTTCTTTGTATTGTATTTGAAGTTCTTCTTTTTTATTATTTTCTATTTCTTCAAGATTGTTTTTTATTCCTCCAATATTTCCAAATAATTTGATATCTGCAATTGTTTCTATTGTTTCAATATCTTTAGGTGTTAACTCATTTTTATTTAATACAAATATTTGATTATTTCTTAAATATTCTAATCTATGATTTTTTATAACTTCATTTATTCCATCTTTCACAAATGTTTCATAACTCATTTTTTCGTTATTTAATACACATAAGTCTATTCGTATATTTTTAACATTAAAAAATTCAATTGTTTCTAATAATTCTTCTAATACATATAGTTCTTCTATATTTTTTATTTCTAATAGGATAATTGGATTATCTCCAGAAATTCCGAATTTCCACACTTCTTCAATTTTATACGTTATGTTAACTTCTCTTGGTATGTCTTTTTCGATTAGGTGTCCTAATATTTTTTGATTATTTTCTATTTTCTCTCCATTGATTTCTAGAAATTTTATTTCTTCTTCGCTCTTTGCTTTTGCAAGCTCGGAAATTATTTCAACTTTTTCTGAATTAATTTCGGTTAAATATTTTATGATTTCATCTTTTTCTTCTGAAACATGCAAAATACAATTTATTTTTTCTTCTTTTTTTGGTTCTATTTCTACCTTAGTTCTAAAAGCTATTATTGGTTCTACCGTTTCTATTTCTTCGCTTGAGAATTTACTCGAATCTAATATTGCCTTTGGAATTTTGCTGTTACGTCCAATAAATTTTTCTTTTTCAAGTTCGAACTCTAATTCTTGGTTTTCGTTTGTAATTATTTTTATTCCTAAATATATTTCTTTATCATTTATTTTTCTTGAGCATAGCAAAATTTTCTTATCTGCCAAATAGTTGAATTTTAAAAACATGTTATTGTATGCTGGATGTGCAATGTCGTCTTGAATATTTGATAATAGTGGTTCTAAGAAAAAATAGGTTTCTATTGTTCCTTTTAAGATTCCTGTATTTTTTAAATTTATTTGTCTTATTTCTGCTGATTCGTCTGGCGCTAAAAATACTTTAACTTTCGTTTCTATGTTTTCTTCTTGTTTTATAAATTCTTCTTTTCCTTGTGAGAATATAACTTTATCGCTTTCAAAACTACTCCATATTTTTTTTGTTTGTATGTTTTTAAAATATACACCTATTCCTTCATCACAATCTATTCTATTCCTAAATCTATTTACTTGAATATTATTTAGTTTGCTATATCCTCTACCATGAATGTCTATGACATTTGTGTAATGATCACTTGATATTGCATTGTATCTATCATATTTTTCATCTGATAAATATACTGTTTCTTTATCATCATATATGCTCACATATTTTCCTTTGCTTACATTGTTTCTCTTTTCTTTTGACAATACTACCGTGTCTGGCATTCTTTCGTTTAATAAAATTTTTATTGACTCTATTTCTGGATTTTTCATAAATCTTTTTCTTAGTATGTCTTTGTTTAATATGTTATTTATTGTATTTAAAATTAATCCTTGATGATGTGCCATATACGTTTTTACTGGTTCATATTTTTTTCTTACACTTATTCTTTCTCTTGTAAAATCTAGTGCATCATAAAATCCATATTTCGATCTCATATTATATTTTTCAATTTCTTTTAAATTCTCAACCACTTGGTTTATGTCATATTCTAAAAATAAAATTGTTGCATATGGGCTAATAACTAACTCTTCTTCTAAACCTCTTTTTAGTCCTAACATTGGAATACCAAAAGCTTTGTACTGGTAGTTTCCTTGGAGATCTTTTAAAGAATATGCTGATTCTGATATTCCCCATGGCACATTATTTTTGTTTGCGTATTCAATTTGACATCTTCTAGCAAATTTACATGCTTCATCTATCAAACTTCCTTCTGGTATTTCCATTATTAAATTTGGCATTGTATATTCAAACGCTGTACCTGACCATGATATTAATCCTTTGTATCCATTTAATGAAGTTAATGTTCTGCTTAAATTAATCCAATGTTTATATTTTATATTTTTTTTTGCTATTGCTATAAAGCTTGCTTGTCTAGCTTCAGACGCTAAGAAGTCATAATAAGAATCACTTAATTTATTGCTAGATATATCAAATCCTATTGAAAATAATCGTTGTTTTTCATCATATAAATAATTAAAGTCTGTATTATTTATGATTTGTTCAACATTTTTTAATAAATCATCATCTATTTTTTTAGTGATTAAAAAATTTCTTAACACATACAAATATCCAATGAAATTTCCGCTATCAACTGTTGATACGTATTCAGGTTTCAATGGCTCTAGTGTTTTTATGTTGTACCAATTATATAAGTGTCCATTCCATTTTACTAAATTATTTATTGTATCAACTACTTTCTTAATCATTTCTAATGCTTTATCTAATGTAATAATTTTTAAGTCGTATGCTGAAATTATTGATAATATTTCTAATCCTATATTTGTTGAGGAAGTTCTCATTACAAACTCGTTTTTTCTTCCTAATTGATAATTGTCTGGAACTAAATAATTATTTTCTTTTTCAAAACTTGTTTCAAAGTATTTCCATGTTTCTTCTGCGATTTTTTCTAGATATTCTTTATCTTCTTTTGCGATTTTTCTGCTTCTTGCAATACTTTGTCCTAAAATCCATGCTATATAAGGTGCAAAAATCCATAGAGTTCCTACTACCATTCCTAGCGGATTTAATAGTCCAAACATTATTATTCCTATCAAAATATTAAAAAGCATTTTTTGGCAATAATATTCTAACGTATTTTCTACTGCTTTATCTACTGAATCTGATGTTTTCCATTCTAATAATTTTTTCCCTATTCTTAATCTATATAATGTTTTTATTATTGCTAAAAACGAATTCAATGCTGCTGTTGGTAGAAATGTTAATTCTATGCTGTTTCTTAAAAATGTTCCTCTTATTCCAGAAATATTTCTGTAAAACTTTTTATCTGCATAAATTTTTTCTTCTGTTATACTTTTTCTAAATATTATTTTATTTATAGTTTCTAGGATACTTGATATATATATAGTTGCTAAGGTTATTAATAATAAACTGAAGTTTTTACTACCTATTGCTGTTATAAATAAAATTAGTTGGCTTATTGGTAAAATGCTTCTTATTAAATTATCAAATATTTTAAATTTACTAATATTATTAATTGGGTTTCTTTTGTTAAATATTACTTTTTCTATCCAGCTTGCAATTTGCCAATCTCCTCTTATCCATCTGTTTTCACGTTCTACATATGAAAGATATTGTTTTGGAAATGAATCTAATAGTACAACGTCTGATAATAAGGCACATCTTAAATAATTTCCTTCGAGCAAATCATGGCTTAAAATTCTGTTTTCAGGTAATTCATTTTTTATTAATTGTTGATATACTTCTAAATCATAAATTCCTTTTCCAGTAAAAATCCCTTCTTTAAAGCAATCTTGATAGATATCAAAAATTGCGTTTGTGTAAAAATCTATTCCTGGATTGCTTGAAAATATTTTTGTGAACATTGTTTTTTGAGAATCTTCTAATGTTATCCCTATTCTAGGTTGCATAATTCCATATCCAATTTTCACAGCGCCTTCTTTGATTACTGGTTTGTTTAATATGTGCGACATTGCTCCAATCATTTTTTGTGCAGACTCTAAAACTAAATTTGTATCTGAATCTAATGTTATAATGTATTTTATTTTTTCATTAAAATCTTCTAATGTGTTTGCAATAAAATCTGTTTTCTCTTTTTTTAGTATTAATTCGTTATATTGAATTAATAGACCTCTTTTTCTTTCCCAACCTAAATATCTTTCTTCTTTTGGATTCCATTTTCTTTTTCTATAAACAAAATTAAATTTATTACTTACCTTATATTTTTCATTTAATCTTTTCGTTTCTTGTATGCCAGTATTTATAACATCTTCGTCACTTTTTTCCACTTCTTTTACAGATGTTGTGCAATCTCCTAGCAATGTAAAAAATATATTTTTATCTTCGTTTGCTAAATAATATATTTCTATTTTTTTAAACATTTCTTCAACTTTTTCTTTGCTGTCTAAAATCGTTGGTATCACAACCATTGTTTTGCATTCATCATCTATCCCATTTTCATAATTTATTTTAGGAATGTTTAATGGTTTTACAATTCTAGAAATTATATAGTTTATTATTTTTAAAATTAATGTATATAGTGGTATATATAATATTAGAAATAAAATAATTTTTGATATAGGTGCTTGCCCAGTTATTTCGCTTATTCCAAAGTCGCATAATAATGGCAAAATAACTATAGAACAAATATATAATCTTGATAGAAATTTTTTCGATTTTCTTTTTACTTTCTTTTCTAAAATTGCTTCTTTTAGTTCATAAATTCCTTCATCAATTAAATAATATCCGACATGTGATTTTCTTTTTTCTTCTGTATCTTCCGCTTCTTTGTACCTATTTGCTAATCTTAGTATTTCCTCAGTTATATAGATTTCAGATATTTTTGTTTTTGCAGATATTTTTTTAATTTTAGCCCTGTATAATTCTTTTGTATCTTCTGTTTGTCTTGGAAATATTCCGCTTGGATCATTATTTAAAAGTTCTTCTGTTTTGTTTGTTTTTTCAAATACTTTTTGAAAGCTTATTCTGTTTATTGCTTTTAATGATGTTATACAAACTCCAATTTTTATTTTTAATGTTGCTACATATAAGTGCTCTTTTTTTACAATGTCATCTGTGTTTGTTCCTAGTTTATTTATTTGTTTTTCTAATATTTCAATGTATGGATTACCCTTTTTGCCTATTCTTCTTAATTTGTATACCATGTATTCTATAAAAGAATAATTTAAATCTTCTATTTGCTTTTTGTTTTTTATTTTCTCTTTAAATATTCTTTCTTGCGATGGCTTTAGTTCTACTAGTCTTTCATAAATGTTTTCTACTTTATATTTTTGAATTTGTGAATAATATATTTTATCGCAAATGTCTGATATCTTCTGAATTATGGCTATCTCCATAAATATTCCTATGTTCCAGATTTCTTCCATGGATAAAATCTTTCTGGTTTGATAACTATTTATTGCTTTAATTATTTTTTCTTCTGATATACTTTCGTCACTAAACGCAATTATTTCACTTGCAAGTACATATACTCTTGCAAATCCTTTATGTTTTCCATTTGCTATTCCTGGTAGTTTTATATACTTTTTTATGGTCATTGACTTTTGTATGTTTCTAACAATTTCTTCAATTATATAAAAATTATCCAAAAGCCATTCACCTGCTGAATGTACTTTTATTCCTAGTTTCAAATGCTTATTTAGTAATTCGTATGTTTCTAATATATTATTAAAATTCTCTTCCACTTTTTTTATTGGATACGTATTTTTTTCCGATTGTTTACTTATTACATGCTCCTCAGCTAGTTGTGTTAAATAATTTTCTAGTTGAGCTTCTTCTAAATTTGTACCTTTAATATTTAGATACTGATAATTTTTCATTGGAAATATCTCCTCTTGTTCACCTTTTTATGGTTTTATTCTTGATTCATATTTTTTCCAACTTTTCAATATATATACCTAAATAGAGCAAAAGCAAACATAATAAAATTAATGCTTATCATGACATTTAAATCTACATATTGGTTGTGTGTGAAATTTCATAGAACTTTTTAGTAGAACAAAAGTGGACATTAATAACAATTGCACTAACTATAACATTTTTAAGTTCATATTTTTGTTCGTGCGCGAAATTTTCAAAACAAATTTCTGTGCATTGTTATTTTTATATAATAGAAAGCTTAAAAAAACTTTTCCTTATATAAAAAATGGAAGTAGACTTTTATGTCTACTTCCATTTTTTAATTTCACCTAAGCTTGTGCTTTTATTTTATAATTTTCTTTTTGATTATAACAATTCCTGCTGCTAATATTATTCCAGAAATTACTATTGCAATTGCATAATTTTTCTTATTATATTCTCTTATTGATATACCAGTAGGTTCTGATAATGTTACATAGTTTGGTGCGTCTGCATCTCTTTCTCCGTTTAAATGTAGTACTGTTCCGTTTTGTTCAACTTCTTTTGCACCTGTATAATCGGTTACTATTGTTCCATTGTCATATCCTGTTGCTGCTAAATATTCTCCTCTTGCAACTTCTGCGTTTCCTGGTACAGCTTGTGAATCTCTTCTTCCTACTGTATTTGAATATGATAATACTTCTGCAATATTATTATATAAATCGTTTTGTGAGTTTTCTTCATTCAATTGTTTTGAAATTACTACTCTTATTTTTCCTGATGAAGCTACTCCTGTTGCTTGTGATGCTGATTCTGGAACTAATTCAGTTATTATACTTGGATTGTATTTATTTGATTCTGTAACTAATACATTCTTTTTAGCCTCTGAAATATATTCTCTTCCTTTTGAATCTACTAGTTTTTGTTCTCCATTTACAGTTGTATAAACTTTATCATCTAACATCTTGTTATTTTTTAGTTCTTCTAATGTTATTGTGTTCCAGCTGCTGTTTTCAATGTTTATATTATCATCTTCACTTGATGATGCATCATTATCGACATAATCAATAATTTGTTCTACTTTAGTTTTTACTATTTTGTCTGTATCATTATTTTTATTATTGTAGTAATTTAATCCTACATAATCACCATATTCAATCATTTCTCCTGAAACATAGCTGTCTGTTTTTTCTAATTCTTTTACTTTATTTAGAATATCTTCTGCAGTTGTATATTCTGCAACTTTTCCTGTCCAATCTACTTCTGAATTATTTTTAATTGTTATTTGATATTCTATTTTTAATAATGTTCCATTTTTGAATTGGCTTTCTGTTGGAATATATTCAAATCCTTGAATATTATTTCCTTCATCCATATGTGTTATTTTTTCTACATATTTGTTGTCTGGTTTTTCTTTGTTTATTGTTCCATCATCATTGAATGATACATTTAATAATAATGTTGATCCATCATCTTTGTATAATGAAATCTTTGAAATTTTCTTATCTAATTCTACTGCTGTCTCTGATCTCTTCTCTAATCCGAAGTCTATATTTTTTACGTTATATGTATATTGTTTAATACCATTTACTGTTTTTACAGTACCATAATCAATGTAGTCTTGATGTTCAATTTCAATATTTAATTTTGCTGTATTTGCAACCATTTGAGTATTTTTGATTAATTCATCATGGTTAACATCTTGGTCTGCGCTTTCAAGTACATTTCCTATTGGATTATTTATTGTTCTTGAATATGCTATTACTTTCATTCTTTGTAATTCATAATCTCTTGCATCTGAAACTCTAGCATCATTTAATGTACCTGTTTTTAAATCTTGCCATTCATTGTTTAATGTGCTTGTTCCATCTGAATTTGTCATGTCAGCTTGATATGCTGTATTTTTGTAATCTTGACCATTATATTTTACATTAGCTTCTTTATTTCCATATTTAAATCTTACTACGTAGTTTCCTGCTAATACACCCTTAAAGTAATAGTATCCATTTTCGTCTGTTGTTACATCTTTTAGTCTGAATTCTTTCTTTTCTTCGTCAGTTAAGTTTTCGAAATCGTCTTCTGACCATATTTTCTCGTATTCGATTCCGTCTATTTTTATTTTTTCTACTAATTGAACATCTATGTCTTTAACTGCTTTTTCGCCATCTTCCATGATACCATTTCCAACTTTTTGTCCATATAGTAAATCAACTGTTTCAGAGTCTTCCCAAACGTTTCCGTTTATTTCTCTGTTGTAATTATATAATTCAATGTCTATTGCTGGAGCTGATTCTGTATCATCTTCATACCATTCTTTTACGTTTCTTGTTAAGTCTATGTTGTCTGGTGCTGAATCTCTATCAATTATTCCAGCTACTTTTCCGTTTGCATAGAATGTAGAATAGTTTGCAATTTCTGCAACATTGTTCTTTTCACCTAATAGGTTCTTTCTTTCTGCTGTTCCTTTATATCCGTCTTTGTCAACTTCGAATGTTATAAACATTTCAAGTTGTTCACCTTTTGCTAATTTTTGTCCTTTTAAATCTGTTATAGTTAATTTTTTGTAGTCATCATTTACTTTTGTGTTTGTATCATTACATGTAAATCTTTGCATATTGTCTGACCAATATGTATATTCTGGTGTTTCATTTGCTTTTACTATTCTATAGTATGGGCTTTCTGCAACAACCTTATTTACTCTTTCTTGATTATTATCTAATACGTTTGCTTTAATATCTGCATTTACTAATGTAAATGATTTATCATAGTAATCGTTAATTTGATTAATTGTTGCTACTAAATCTTCATCTGCTTGACTTTCATTGTTAACTGCAATTCTGTATGTTAAATATACTTTTAAGTCTGTATCAGCTTTAATGTTTTTAACGACTTCTGCACTCTTTTCATAAACTGTTGAACGATATTGATAATCTGAACTATATAGTCCTAATTTATATTTTCCAATTTTGCATGCTTCTATTTGTACTTCTAAAGCTTCTTTATTAGCTTCATCTTCAACGTCAACATATTTGTTATATGTTTTTGTTATTTCTTTTTCATTTACTAATATTTCTGCTTTATATAAATCTTTGAATAATGAAAGGTCTGTTTTCTCTCTTTCTTTTACAGCTAAATTGATATGTAACATATAGTTGTAAATTGTTTTATATGTTGTTGTTTTTCCTTTTTCATCTTCTACTACGCTTAGTTCTTTTACATCATCTGCTTCGCTAACTGATATTTTGTTATCTACTGGGTAGTAAACTCCAGTATTTCCCGTAGTTGCTGCCATTTTGTATTGATCTATTATATGTTCATTTTTGTCTAGTACTGTTAATGTAGATAATCTTCTTGTATTTGAATTGTCTGGTAATGAGAATTCTTTAGAGGTATAGTCTAATGTTAATTTATCATTTCCATTGCTTGCATATCCTTCTGTGTTTCCTTGTTTGTCTATGCTATTTCCGCCATATACTTCTGTGAATTTTTTATTAAATTCATCTCTTACAGTTGCATTTTCAGAAGCTATTGAATCTTTTTCGTAAGCTGTCTTTTCGCTTTTGCTTGCTTTAATATATTTACTTGCATCTCCATTTGCTGTTGGAAGTGCAGTTGATGCTTCATAATGTTGACCATCATATTTAAATTCAACATCATACGAAATATCGTATCCATCTTCTGTCATATCTGATTCTTTACTTGATCCAGGTACATTGATATTTGGTATTTTATATTTACCATTTGCATCTGTGTATATTGGATAGCTTAATTCAGTTTTATTGTCTTCATCATATATTTTTGCTAATTCTCTTTTATCAATTTTTCCTGCTTTTTTGTATACTTTATAAATGTATACTTCTGCATTTTTGTATCCTTGTTCATCATCTTGTTTTGTTCCTTCAACATAATCAGGATTCTTTTTGTCTGGTTCTTTATCTATCCAAACTTCACCTTCCATTGGTATTGTTAATCTTATATATTCTTCTTTTTCTGGTTCTTTTGTTTTTAAAGAATAAGTTGCTTCTTCATACCATCTTACACCTACGTATACTTGTGCTAATGGTTGTGATTGTTTTGGTGATAAATCTTTTAACTCTAACCAATAGTTCCATTTAACAATATGGTTATGATAATATCCGTGTGAACATTCTTTAGCTCCACCTGCACATGTCATATTTCCTTTGCTATCATATTGTGCACTTGTATGATGTCCTCCACATGAACAATTTTTTGCACCTTCATTACACCATATTGCTTCTGACTCTGGTTCCCAACTTGCGTTGAAGTATTCACCTTTTAATGATGAATATTCTCCACCTGCGTTCATATATTTAAAATCAAATTTTAAATCTTTTATATATCTCATATCATCTATATAATCTAAAACTATATAGAATTCTTCCCCATTGTGTGGGAATTCTGCAGTATCATCTGCATCTCTATTTTCATATTTGAAAAACCAGTTTGCATCATCAACAACACCTAAGTTTGTTTCTAATGTTGCTTTCGTTATTGCAGAAAAATCAACTTTACCTCTATCTGTTGTTACTGATTCTTCATAATAATTAACTTTGAATGGTCCTACTAAATATTTTTGTTTATCTTTATCATATTGAACTTTTGCGTTTTCGTCTTCACCTGTTACTTTGTAGTCTATTACAGGTGCAGTTACTGTAGTTGTTTTTCCATGTACAGTTACAGTTTTTTGTTCTGTTACTATTTCACCTTTTTCATTTCTTTTGGCTACTTTATTTATGTATGCTTCGAAAGCTTCTGCTTCTCTTGATAATGCTGTTGATTCAACTTTATCTGAGCTTCCTCCTGCTGGTGTTTTCCACCATGCATATTGCACATATGTATATGGGAAAAATCTACCGCTATCTGTTACTTCTACATAATAATATTTTCCTGAATCTTTATCTTTAATAACAAAATCTTGTGGTTCGCCTGATGTTTTATCAATGTTTACACCATAGATTACATTACCATATACGTTATAAAAATATGCTTCATCCATTTTTCCTGTATATTCTTTATTTGTTACATTATAAAATGTACTATCATTTCCTGGATAGTTTTCTGAAATTTCAGCTAATATATATGCTTCTTCTGGTGAAGCAGATTTTTTCTCTGATTCTGTATAATGTCCATATGTATAGCTTGTTGTTGCTGAATATGGATTTGAGAAAGTATCAGATGTTACATCACCTGATGCTGTTTCAGTTTTTGAGAAAAGTTTTTTGCCTATGTCATTCATTGTTAAATATGGTTCTGATTGACTGTTGTCTCCTGAAGTTACATTTGTTCTACTAGCTCCAATTAATGCAATTCCTTTTCCACAACATAATGTATCATTTTCATTTATCAAATCTTCATATGTAACATATGGGAAACTTGCTGGTAGTCCATTTCCTTCTGATAACATTTCGTTTGTTGATCTAGCAATTACTTTATATCCTGAATATATTAATGCGATTACTGCTATTATTGCTAAAATTGAAATACTTATCTTTTTAAATTTCTTCATTCGTACTACACCTCCTTCCCAAATTTAGCTTGAATTTTGTAAATTAATTTGTTTTTCTTAATTACTATAACTGCTATTATTACTGCAACTATTCCTGCAATAATTGCTGATATGTATATTAATGTTTCCCCAGTTTTAACACCTATTATTAAATCTGCTGATGACATATCATCATCTTTTTGATCTTGATCACCTGGTGTTGAATCTTTATCTGCGATTCCTGCTTTATTATAATCTTTTGATATTTCAGCTTGGTTGTTTACTATACCTGTATTTGTATCTGTCATAGCTTTTGTTAATACAAGTTTTACTGTTTTAGATTCTCCAGCTTGAATTGGTGTGTTTGCCAATTCCTCAGTATATAAATTTCCATCGTTTCCTTTATGCCAGTTCTTATTTAATTCTGTGTTGAATTCTAATTCTTTTGGCATATAGTCTACTAATTGTTTAGCATAACCTTCTAGCTCGCCTTCATTTTTTACTGTAAATGTATATTCTACAATTACAGTTGCTCCGCTTAAGTATTTTGCATTTATATCTACTTTAGCTAAGTCTGTATTATCAAAATCATATGATTTTGTACCATTTTTTGTTTGTACTGTTACTTTGCTAACTGCTTTTGTTAAAGCTAAATCAAATGTTGTTGCTTCAACAAGTCCCATATCAATGTTTGATTTGCTTCCATTTTCTATTGTTATAACATCTGTTGTTGCAACTGTTTTATCATTTTCTGTTGTTGCAATTACATCTGAATTCTTATCTTCTGCTACATTTTGTTTCTTATATTCAGCTAATGCATATTTGCTATTATCATAATAAAACATTACTATGTATGTTCCATTTTCTAGGTTACTAAATTGATATTCACCATCTTGATTTGTTACTGTTTTATCAACTTGCTTTGCTGTTTTTGAATTTATTAATTTAACCTCTATTCCAGCTAACTTATTATCTCCGTTGTCTCTTTCACCGTTTTTGTTTTTATCTAGCCATGCAATTCCTTTTATGTCATATTTATCTTTAACATTTTCATTTGATGTATTTTGTGAATTATTAGCATTATTATTTGTTGTGTCTTTGTTAGTATTTTCTTTCTCTGTATCAGTTCCTACTGTATCAGATGTTCTTTCTATTATATTGACAACTTCATTTGAGTTTAATTTTGATATGTCATTTGATTCTACTTTTCCAACATTAGTTATTGTTCTTTGTGCTGTATCTATGTTATTAACTTCTGCTGTAACTGTTGCTTCTAATTTACCTTCAGGTAAAATACTTGTATATACTGTTGCATCCTCATTTTTTGCAACTACTTTTGATACTTCAACACCATCTACTGTATATACTAATTTCTTAATTGAAACTTCATTTGGTAATGTATCTGTTAATGTAACATTGTTTGCTCTAACAGATCCTGTGTTTTTAACTGTAAATGTGTATTTTATTTGATCTCCTGGTTTTACATATTGGTTAGTTTGATTTGATGTTTGGCTTACCTCTAAGTTTGGTCTTCCAACAGTTATATCAACTTCACCTGCTTGATATTGTTCTCCATTTACTAAAATATTTGATTTTGTAGCAATTGTATCTTTGTATGTGTTTTCTTTTAATTGTCCAACTACCCAATCTCCTGTTAATAGTACTGTTCTTCCAGGTTTTAATTCATCAACTACCCATGTTACTGTTCTTGAATCACTATCATAATTTGTTGTTTTTATTTTCTTTAAAGTAATTCCATCATCTTCATATCCTCTGATATAGCTATCACTGTAGTTTAATCCCTCTGGTAAAACTTTTGATACTATTATGTTTTTCATTGTATCATTGCTATTATTTTTAATTTGAATTTTTGATTCTATTGTTTCATTTTCTGCTGCTATAGAATCTTTTGTTTCTATAGTTTCTTCAGCAACTAAATTTGATTTTTCAACTGTAATACCAGAATCCTCTGTTTTTATTTCTTTAGCTAAATCTTCAGCTGTTATTGTAGATTGACATACTAATTTAATTTCAGGAATTGAATCTATTTTTTTATCTTCATACTTAGTTGTTCCGTTCTCATCAACATATGATTGATTTATACTATATGTTCCGTCTTCATTTTTAGTAAAACCATCTTCTCCAGCATAATATTCTTCTATTGTTGGTAATTTATTTGCTTGTACAAAAAATTCAACTTTTTTAATATCTCCTGGATTTAATTTTTCTATTGTTGTTACTATTTCTCTATCAGATTTTAATGTCCATCCTTTTGTAGACTCAACTGAATTGTAGCTTGAATGAGTTGCTACAGTTGCTCCTGTTGGAACTTTTGTATCTACTTTTATATTTTCAGCAACTTCTGATCCTGTATTTTCTATTGTTATTGTATATTTTACTTTCTCATACTCTTTTATTGAATTCTTAACATTTGTTATTGTTTGTACAGCTATTTGTGGTCCAACTCCTGTTGTTAATCCAACTACATCTGCTGTTGATACTTCTTTTATATTAGTAACTTCATTTAAATTGTTATATATTGTTTTAAATGAACCATAGATATTTGCGTTGTGTTCTAGATTTGCTGGTATTTTATATTGATATGTATATTTTAGGATTTCTCCTGGTTTCATTTCATAACTATCTAAAACTATTAAGTAAGATTTTATATCTCCTAAATTTTCAGGATTTGTTGTCCAGTTGTTTTCTACAGTTTCTAAATCTTCTGTAGCTTCACCATTATCTGAGTAATATATTGTTGCACCTGATTTGTTGTTTTCATCTTCATTTATTTTGCTTACTAATTCAGTGTCAACAGTTGTTCCTAAATCTTTTCCAGTTGTTACGTCTTTATTTCCTTTGAAAGGAATTCTTCCTAATATTTTAATATCGTTGCAATCATTTTCATTATTGTTCATAACCATTATGTCCATTGTTGCTACTTTAGCATCATCAAAGATTTCTATTTTATCTGTAACTTTTCCTTGATCAACTGATGTTAGTGTTTTTCCTGTATTTTCATAATTTGAAATTCTATTTATACTTACTACACCAACTGGTGCTTTGTATTCAACTTCTGTTTCTGCATATCCAACATTATTTACTTCGTTTTTGTATTTAGTTGCATTTTCATTTAAGTATTTCATTTCTATTTTTGCATTACTTGTTGGTGTATATAAATTTAACTTCATATTGCAATTAATTATAATACTTGTACCATTGCTTAAAGTGTTTGAATTATATTTTGTTTGAGTTCCTTCTAATGTTATGTCTAATACATTTCTTCCTGTCTCGTCTTTTCCTATTTCATTGCTTGCAATTTTAAATACATCTTCTGAATTCGCAATAGCAATGTTTTTTACATTAACTTCATTTATATATTCAGGAAATGTTAATTGGAATCTTGGATTTTTATATAAATCATTTTCTTCACTTGAGTTATTTAATTTAACTTCCAATTTAATATCATTATTATCAGCTATTGTGCTTAATGTTTTTCTTGAAATAGCAAGTTCCGCATTTGTTTCAGGTTTTTCTAATTCAATTTTGTTTTCTATATCTGAAACTTTGCTTTCTGCATTTTCAGCATATAATATACTTCCTGTATATTTTTCATTTATATTTGAGAATGTTTTTATTTGTTCATATGAATATTCTGTTTTGATAATTTCTTTTTCAGTTTGAATTGATAATATTCCTTCTGTTTGAGGTTTAGATGTTTTTATGCAAATGTTGTTTGTATCAATATCAACGACATATGCATTGTTATCTACTTTTGAATTTTTATTTAATGTAGCAATAACTTCATTATTTTCATTAATTATTTGAATAGCTCCATCTTGTCCCAACATTTTTTCAAAATTATCTTTTGAAACTTTTACTTGTTTGAATAATATTTTGCTTGTTTCGAATGTACTATCTTCATTTTCAAATTCTGGTGTATTTGATCTAATTAATACATTTTCACACATTTCTGTTGAAGATACATCTATGTTAAATTTTGTTTCATAGTTTGTTTTATATGCATTTTCTTCTGACAAACTATTACTTAAAATATTTCCGAGTTTTATAGATTTATCTGATTCGCTATCAATTGAAACTATGCTTCCTAAACTTTCTTTTACTTCATATTCTTTTTCTAATTCTGTTTCAATCTTTTCAGCTGTTCCAAACATGAAAATAGTACCATCAATTTTTGAATTTAAATTAAATGGTAATTCAACTTTTTTATCTCCTGATAAAACATATGTAATTAAATATTCATTTGATTTTAATGCTTCTTTATTATTTTGTATTTTTATATTTATTTTATTTTCTTCTTTATTATAATCCCACTCAGTTTCTTTTAAATCTTCTTCTGATTTATTTGAAACAATTATCTTTTCTATTTTATATCCATCTAGATTTACTGCATCTATTTGTAATTCTTCTTTTTCTACATAATTGTTCTGTTCTGGTAATAAAGAAGTTACACTTGTTTGTAGTATAATTCCTTTATTATATGGTATGTATTTTCTTAATTCTGATGTTATAGTATATTCTGTATTTGTATGCCAAATTAATTTTAAAACTACGTTTTGTGATATTCCAGATTCTTTTCCGTTATTTTTTACGTATGTTCCTATTAATTTAACATTTATTTTTTTGTTTAAGTTTTCTATATCATCTCTTTGCTTATATTTAATAGGAATCTTTATGTCTAATTTTTCTCCTGCACTTATGTTTGATAGACTAATTTGATTTTCCTCTATTTGATATTTTTCATTCTTTTCTTCTGCAAATTCGAAAGATAATCCATTTTCTGATTCTATTAAAATCTTTGCGTTTTTTAGATATCCTTCTTTTTTAATTTCAACTTGCATATTGATTGATAGATTTTCTTCATTGATAGTTCCTTCTAATTCGTAACCATTTGTATCATCATTTTTTGCAAGTTTTGCATCATATTCTACATTATCATTAATGCTCTCTGATGCTTGTTTCCCTAAGCTTTCCTCTGTCGCTAAGCTTATGTTAGTAAATAAAGTAAAGCAGTTTGCAAAAGTAAAGCATAATACTAAAAGTATTGCTATTACTGTCTTACAATATTTTTTCTCTCTAAACATATAAACATCCTCCTAAGTTTTTTCTCTTTAAAACTATCTACTCTTAGACAGTCTCACAATAATATTATACAACAGATACAGAGCTTTTTTCAATGGTTTGTTGCAAAAATATTACATTTTTTTAATATTTGCGTTACAAAGTCTTTTTTCTCTTACGTATTAGCTACTTTTAGAGCTTTTTATATAATAAAAAATATCTAAGAACTTCCTAATTATATAAAAATAACAATTTCGACAAAAAAATAGAGCAAGTAATATTTTTTACTTGCTCATTTTTACTATTTTTTCAAATAATCTGCTATCAGTTTATATTGTTCTAATGATAATTTTTCACCTCTGATTTTTATATCAATTTCATTTTCTTTCAAACAGTTTTCAGCTTCTTCTTTACTTTCGAATATTTTTCCGTTTACCAAAGCATTAATTAAAGTTTTTCTTTTTTGCATAAATGCTGCTTTTATAACTTTGAAAAATATTTTTTCATCTTCAACTTCTATTCTTGGTTTATCTAAAACTTTTAAATTAATAACACTTGATGTTACTTCTGGTTCTGGAATAAAAGAATCTCTTGGTACTTCTAAGACAATTTTTGGTTCTGTATAATACCAGATTGTATATGTTATACTGCCGACTTCTTTTTCTCCAGGTCTTGCAGCTAATCTTTGTGCAACTTCTTTTTGAATCATGACTGTTATACTTTCAATGTTTAACTTTTCTTCTAGCAATTTCATTATTATTGGTGTTGTTATGTAGTATGGTAAATTTGCAACTATTTTAGCTTTTTTAATATTCTTATTTTTATTTAATTCTATTAATTTATTTAAATCTATTTTCAAAACATCTTCATTTATTATTTCAATGTTATCATATAGTTTAAATCTGTTCTCTAGAATGCTTATCATTTTGTGGTCAAGTTCTATACAAATTACTTTTCCTGCTCTATCAAGCAATCTTTTAGTTAATGTTCCTAGACCTGGACCTATTTCGATTACTAAATCTTCTTTAGTAACTTCTGCTGAATCAATTATTGAATTTACTACATTTTCGTCCACTAAAAAATTCTGACCTAGTTTTTTATTTGCAGTTATATTATTTTGTTTCATTATAAATCTTGTTTCATCATATAAATTCATATACTATATCTCCTATTTTTTAATATACCACAAAAGTTTATACATTACAAATATTAGTGTGTTATATTGATTTTTATTTTTTTATAATATAAAATACATATATATTAGGGGCAAGGAAATAAGAATTTTATATGTACAAATTTTTTATTTGCTTGTCTTTTTGAAAGGACTGATTCACATAGGAAAAAATTCAATTAATAAAAGATTAGGAATTGGTACTGTTTTTAAAGAAAAACAAGTTTTTAATTCTCGTTCTATTGCATTACTTATCATTCTTACAGCTTGTTTTTTAGGTCTACTAATTCGAATTGGCTACATTCAATTTGTGAAAGGACCTGCCTACAAAGCTAGTGCTTATAATCAACAAACTACAAGTCAAACAATTGCAAGTAAAAGAGGAACAATTTATGATGCAACAAATAAAACTTTGGCTATGAGTTCAACAGTTGATACTGTTAGTATAAATAACGGTGATGTAGCTTATAAGGATGGCACCAAAGTCCCAAATGAAACTTTAGCTACTGGTTTTTCACAAGTGTTTTCACTTGATTATAATGAAACTTTAGAAAAGCTTAATTCAAAATCTGCTGTTATTACTATAGCCAAAAAAGTTGAAAAGCCAATTATAGATAATTTAAACGCATGGCTTGATGAAAATAATATAACCACTGGTATTAATATTGATGAAGATTCAAAAAGATATTATCCATTTGAAAATTTAGCGTCAAATGTTATTGGATTTTATGGAAATGATAAAGGTTTGGAAGGAATTGAATCTGCTTGGGATGAAGAACTTACCGGTACACCTGGTAGAATAGTAACTTCTACAAATGTTAATAATCAAGCAATTTCAGATGAAAATGAACAATATATTCCGGCTCAAAATGGTAGTGATATATATTTAACATTAGATGTTGAAGTTCAACGTATTGCTGAAAAATATTTAGATCAAGCTGTAAAGGAAAATAAAGCTGACGGTGGATGTGTTATTATTATGAAACCTTCTACTGGTGATATTTTGGCTGAGGCAAGTTATCCAACATATAATTTGAATACTCCTTTTACGCCTAACACAACTGAATTACAAGCAAAATGGGATACACTTTCAACTGAAGAAAAATCTGCAGCATTGAGTAATATGTGGCGTAATAAACCTATTGCAGATTTATATGAACCTGGTTCTACATTTAAAATAATTACTTCTTCAATAGGTCTTGAAGAAAATCTTGTACAACCTAATACTGAAAATGATTTTCATTGTAATCGTGTTTTTCATGTTGGTGATAGAGATATTTATTGTTGGGCTAAAACAGCTCATGGTAATCAAACTCTTACACAAGCTTTGCAAAATTCATGTAATCCTGCTTTCATGCAATTAGGGCAACGTATAGGTAAGCAAAGATTTTATAAATACTTACAAGCCTTCGGATTCTTTGATAAAACAGGTGTTAGAATGTCTGGTGAATCAAATAGTATTTTTTATAATATTGATGATTGCCACGAAGTTGAACTTGCAACAATGTCTTTTGGTCAACGTTTCTCAATTACACCTTTACAATTAGTTACAGCTGTATCTGCTGCAGTTAATGGTGGTAACTTAATGCAACCTCGTATTGTTAGCAAAGTTGTAAATACAGATACAGGTGTTGAAACAGAACTTGCTCCTGTAAAAGTTAGACAAGTTATTTCAGAAGATACTTCTGCTAAGATAAGAACAATGATGGAATCAGTTGTTACTAAAGGTACTGGTAAATATGCAGCGGTTAATGGATATTCAGTTGGTGGAAAAAGTGGTACATCTGAACCACCTGATGATAAAAAAGAACAAGGCTATGTTGCTTCTTTTATTGCAATATCTCCTGTTGAAAATCCTGAAGTTATCGTTTTAGTAGTATTAAATAATCCTAATAGTGATGGTAGCGGAAGCCATCAAGGTGGTACAGTTTGTGCACCAGTTGCTTCTCAAATTCTTTCAGAAGTTTTACCTCATTTAGGAATTACTTCTTCAGTAACTGTTACAGAATCTGATTCATTAACTATATTGCCTGATGTAACTTCTAAAACATTGACAGAAGCAAAAAGTATTCTTCAAGCTGCTGGATTTAATGTTGTTTTAAGAACTTCATCTGAAGCTTCTACAACTGTCGTATCGCAAACTCCTAAGTCAGGTATTTCTTTACAATCTGGAGCCACTGTATTTTTATATACTGATGGTGTTGAAAAAGCTATGAAGAAGGTTCCTGATTTAAAAGGAAAGACTGCTGAGCAGGCTAAGAATTCTTTAAAAGCTTTGAATTTAAATATTTCTATAGAGGGTTCTGGCAAAGTTATTTCTCAAGATATTTTGGCTGGTCAGGAAGTTGTAGAAGGTACTGTTGTTACTGTTACTTTAAAAGATGAAATGGTGGGTGGCGCTCAATAACGCAACACTATTATAAAAGAAAATACATATTAATTTTTTCACACCTTGCTGTCACAATCTTGATGAGCCGTTGTTCTTTCAAAACAACGGCTCATTTTTTATGTATAGATTGCTTTAATCGCAGTCACGAAGCTTTTTTTCGTTTCTTTGGCCCATGTGCGGTGATTCAAAAATGTAATATGTATTTTCTTTTTTTATATTACGTTCTTTCATATATACAAAAACCGGAGATTTTATAATCTCCGGTTAGTTTTTTTTATTAGTCTTGTGTGTATGGTAATATAGCAATATGTCTTGCTCTCTTAACAGCTAGAGTAATTTCTCTTTGATGTTTAGCGCAAGCTCCAGTTGCTCTTCTTGGTAATATCTTACCTTTATCATTGATGAATTTCTTTAATTGATCAGCATTTTTATAATCTAATTCAAAGTTTTTGTCACT
>USQZ01000020.1 GCA_900556975.1 uncultured Clostridium sp.
CTTTAACTAATCTTTCATTTAACAAAATAGCATCCTCGTAGTTGTAACCTTCCCATGTTGTGAATGCGATAAGTAGGTTTTTACCAAGAGCCATTTCACCTTTATCTGTAGCAGGTCCATCGGCTATAATGTCTCCTCTTTTTACCATCTCACCTTTCTTTACAATTGGTCTTTGGTTTATACATGTAGCACCATTTGTTCTCTTGAATTTGCGTAGGTGATATTTCTTTTCTTCACCTTTTTTATTTTTAATTGTAATTTCGTCAGCAACAACTCTTGTTACTTCTCCATCTTCATCAGCAATTACAACAACTCCTGAATCTTTTGCAGCTCTATATTCGATTCCAGTTCCAACTATAGGTGAATCTGTAATCATAAGAGGTACGGCCTGACGTTGCATGTTCGCACCCATTAAGGCACGGTTAGCATCATCGTGCTCTAAGAAAGGTATCATTGCTGCAGCAACTGAAACTAATTGTTTTGGAGATACATCAACATAATCAACTTTTTCTTTTTCAACTTCGATAATTTCATTTAAGTATCTAACTCTAATTCTATCATTTACAAATCTTCCTTCTTCATCTAGTGGTTCAGAAGCTTGAGCTATTATGTATGCGTCTTCTGTATCAGCTGTCATATATTCAACTTCGTCTGTTACTTTTCCTGTTTCTTTATCAACTTTTCTGTATGGAGTTTCAACAAATCCATATTCGTTGATAATTGCAAATGTTGTTAATGCAGAAATAAGTCCTATGTTTGGTCCTTCTGGAGACTCTATTGGACATAATCTACCATAGTGAGTATAGTGAACATCACGTACTTCGAATCCGGCTCTATCTCTTGATAATCCACCAGGTCCTAATGCTGAAATTCTTCTCTTATGAGTTAATTCAGACAATGGGTTTGATTGATCCATGAATTGAGATAATTGAGAGCTTCCAAAGAATTCTCTTATTGATGATGTTATTGGTTTTGTATTAATTAATGTTTGTGGTGTTACTACGTCTAAGTCTTGGATTGTCATTCTCTCACGAACAACTCTTTCAAGTCTTGTTAAACCAATTCTAAATTGATTTTGTAATAATTCACCAACACATCTTATACGTCTATTTCCTAAGTGATCGATATCATCTATTTTTCCGATTCCATGATCTAAGTTAAATAAATAACTAATTGATCCTAATATATCTTCAGTTGTAACATGTTTTGGAACTAATTCATCGATTCTATCCTCAATTACTTTTGCTAAATCTTTTTCATCAGTGTTTTCTAAAATATTTTTTAGCACTTCATAATTAACAAGTTCTTTGATTTGTTTTGCTTTTACTTTCTTTAAAACATCTTCGCTAACATAAGCTTTGATATCAACTGTTCCGTTTCCTATGATTCTAATTTTTTTATCTTCATATTTAACATCTACAACGTTTATTCCTGAATTTTGAATTTCTGTAGCAACATCTTTGGTTATAACTTCGTCTTTAGCTACAAAAAGTTCTCCTGTTTCTGGATTGATTACATCTTCATATGCAACCATATTTGTGATTCTTGATGCTAGATTTAATTTCTTATTATATTTGTATCTACCAACTCTAGCTAAGTCATATCTTCTATCGTCGAAGAATAATCCATTAAATAAGTTTCTTGCAGCATCAACTGTTGGCAATTCTCCTGGTCTTAGTTTTTTGTATATTTCTATTAAAGCATCTTCTTGTGTTTTTATTGGGTCTTTTGCAATTGTTGCTATTAACTTGTCTTCTTCTCCGAAGAAGTCTATCATTTGGTCATCTGTTAATAAACCAATTGCTCTTAATAATGATGTTACTGGTAATTTCCTTGTTCTATCAATTCTTACCCAGAACACATCATTGCTATCTGTTTCATACTCTAGCCATGCACCTCTTATTGGCATAACTGTTGATGTATAGATTTTTTTACCTGTTTTGTCATATGCTGAATCATAATAGCATCCTGGTGAACGAACTAACTGACTTACTACAACTCTTTCTGCACCATTGATAACGAATGTTGCACTGTCTGTCATAAGTGGGAAATCACCTAAGTAAATTTCTTGTTCTTTAATTTCACCTGTTTCTCTGTTTATAAGTCTTACTTTAACATGTAATCTTGTTGAATATGTCGCATCTCTTTCTTTTGCTTCTTCTAATGTGTATTTTGTTTTTTCTTCCATGTAGTAATCGAAGAATTCTAAGACTAAGTTTCCTGAATAATCGATTATAGGTGAAATATCTTTTAATACTTCTCCTAAACCTTCTTTTACGAACCAGTCATAAGAATCTTTTTGAACCTTTATAAGATTAGGGATCTCTATACTATCGCCAATCTTAGAGAAGGTTTTTCTTGTACATTTTTCGTGCTTAACATCTTTAACTTTAACCAAAAAAAATCACCCCTATTTTCCGTTTGTGGTTAAAACAAACTTTTTTAAAATTAAAGCAGGTATGTGATATATCCTTAAGAAAGTCCCTCTTAAACAACAGGTTGTTATTTTCAAAAAATGTTCCCTGCTAAAAAACATCTTTAAAAAATAGTGCCACTGAAATTTAATTCCTCTTTCTTTATATATTAAAATTGTCCTAATAAGTATATCATAGATTTCCGTAAGCAGTCAAGGTTTATTAATATATTTTTTATAAGTTTTTGGGCATAGTTTTTTTCTATTCTTTTCCGCCTATTTTCTCTTTTGTAAAAAAGTTACTAAAAGCACTTGCGTTTTGCATATTCTTGTGTTAGAATATTAAAAGTAAAATTTACTTATTTAGCTAAGAGGAGGTGCAAATAGATATGCCAAACATTAAATCAGCTATAAAAAGAGTTAGTGTTATCGAAAAGAAAACTTTACAAAATAATATGATTAAAACTGGATACAGAACAGCTGTTAAAAAGTTTGAAGCATCTGTAGAAGCAGGAAACAAAGAAGAAGCTACAGCTAATTTCAAAGCTGCTGTTAAAAAAATAGATCAAGCTTGTACAAAAGGTGTTATCAAGAAAAATACAGCTTCAAGAAAAAAATCTAATTTAGCAAAAAAATTAAATGAAATGAAATAAAAAAAAGATAGAGCGAATCTATCTTTTTTTATTATATAAGGAATCATATATTTCATTTTTAAATGATGCGCAGTTTGAAAGTTTTTACCTAGCCAACTAAACGAAGTTTGATGGGTGGTAAAATCTTTTAGCAAGGATTTTAAAAATGAAATATATGATTCCTTTTTTATTAATTTTATTTATGCATTTCTTCTTTTATAATCCATAAACCACAACTACAAACTATTACGGAAACAACACCTATTATCCCTATTTTAAAAACTTGTATTCCAATTTTATATAATTCAGCTGATATGTACAATTTATAGTGAACAAATAGTACAGCGATTCCCAATAAACATACCAAGAAAAATATCCACTGCCCTATATCTATTAATTTTATTATCTTTTTATCCATTCTTTTTATCTTTTTTATTATATTTTGCATCTTTATACTTCCTTTCCGTTCCATCTTATAAACTAATATTAACAAATTTATTCTCTTCATTCAATTGTACTTTTTCCCATGTTTTCCTATTTATAGGTACTTGTTTTTTTTCTTTGCTTAAGTTATAATTTTTCAAGTATTATTAAGAAATTTTTTGAGGAGTTTTATGGATATATTAGTTTTAAAAGAAAAATTGCTAAATAAAAAAAATATTATACTTATAGTTATCTTATTAATTATAATAATTGTAGCTATTTCTTTATTTTTTATTTTAAATAAGACTAAAAAGGAAAAGCTAAAACCAATTAGTTTTTCAAGTAACGATGATTCTGTATCTCTTACGGCTCCTTCAGAATACGAATTTTCTGTAATCAACGATGATTCTTATTTGCTGTTATTAAAATCACAAACTACCGGTTCAAGCATTTATATTTCAGAAACTTCTAATACAAATATTAGAGATATTTCTAAATTTATTGAATATGATAAAAATGATTATATTTCAAAGTTTCCTAATATTAGCCAGGTTTCTGATGTAAGTGAATTAACTGTTCAAGGATTACCTGCATACAATTATAATTTTTATTATAAAGAAAATATGTATGTTGATGTTTATTGGGTTTTAAAAGATTCAAAGTTTATTATTATTGATTTTAATATTAATAAAGATAAAATTGATTTATCATCACATGTTACTGAAATTTTAAATTCTTTAAAATTAAATTAGGAGGTTTATATGTTAACATCTTTTTTTATGACTTTAAAAGGCATTCCTTTTATTGCTAAATGTTTAATAACTGTGTTTGTTGGTATGATGCCAATTATTGAAATTAGAGGTGCTATTCCTTTAGGATATGTAATGGGATTAAATTATTGGGTTGCTTATTTATGTAGTTTCATTGGAAATATTATTCCAATATTCTTTATTGTAAAATATATTAGACCATTATTTGATTTCTTTGGTAGATGGAAATTCTTTAAGAAAATTATAGATTGGGCTACTAATAAGGCTACTAAAAAGATTCAAGAAAATACTAAGCTTCAATCAGCTGTTGCTTTTGGATTGTTCATTTTTGTTGCAATTCCTATTCCTACAACTGGGGCTTGGGTTGGTTCTCTTATTGCTAATTTCTTGGATATTCCTTTGAAGAAGGCTTTCTGGCCTTTGGCTTTAGGTGTTGCAGTGGCTGGATTTATTGTGTTGTGTGCTACGGGGGCTGTTGCTGCTGTGGTTTAAAGGCCGTTGAAAAATAATTATAATTTTATCTGCGTTAAAAGTGATACAAATATCCTCAACGTACCATCGTACGCTTGTGGTATTTGTATCACTTTTGCCTTGCTAAAATTTAATTCTTTTCCAACTAGTTTTATCTCATGTACGCTTCCGGAATTTCAGCTCGATTTGCCTTGTAATATAATCATTCTTATCAAAATTATGTTCTTTGCAATATAAATCTTATCTATTTTAAAAGAGCTATAAAATCCTCAACGTACTTCTGTACGACTTCGGGTTTTATAGCTCTTTTGCCTTGCTAAAATTTAATTCTTATTTATATATTTCAAGCCAGCCTGCCATATTTCCATTTGTATTTCCTCTTGCTTTTGCAACTGTTGATAACTTGTACCAACCTCCTGATAATCCTGGATTTCCTACATATACTTTGTCATTTGAACTATCTATTCCTAAAATTGATATGAAGTGATATCCTGAATTCGTGAAGTGTTTCCAATATTGTGAAGGAGATTTTTTACCCACATATAAAAGTATTTGATGGCCTGACTCCAACGCATCTTTCATTTCTTTGTAAGTTTTATCATAGTTTTTACTGTAATCATGTTTTATAATTTTCATACCAAGTCCTTCGGCTTCTTTCTCCATACTTGGTAATCCTGATGGTCTACTATTCTTTAATAATAATTTTCCAATATCATATGGATTTTTGTTATATCCATATCCGCTCAATATAATAGCTAATGATGATGGTCCACATCCTGTGTTTGCAATTGTTTGCATTCTTCTATTATTGGTTGAATTAAATGGTTTTTGACTATATGAACCTTTATATTGTTTATACAATTTAAAGGTTCTATTACCCATTGTAATTACTTTAGAATATCCATCACCATTTTTATTTTTTCCTCTTGTGCTACTTGGTACTGATAAAATTACTTTTACTTTACATTGTGCCGTTTTACCATTGGTTGTTTTTACCGTGATAACTGCTTCACCTGGTTTTATAGCAGTTATCTTTCCTGTACTACTAATTGTTGCAACTTTATTATTGGATGTTGACCATGTTAATTTTGTAGTAGTATTTTTAGGTGTTATTGTTGCTTTTAAAGTTTTTGTTTTACCTATAGCTAATTTTACTGATGTATTATCCAATTTTATTCCTGTTACTTCTTGATTTCCGTTTGTAGGGCTTGGTGTTGTTGATGTACTAGGTGATGGTGTGCTTGTTGGTCTTGGTGATTGAGTTGGAGATGTACTTTGGCTTGGTGTAGGTGTTGCGCTCTGACTTGGTGATGGAGATGTACTTTGACTTGGCGTAGGTGTTGGTGTTTGACTTGGTTGTGCCTCTATCTTTCCAGTTTTAAATTCTTTTGATTCTTCATTCCCTTCTTCATCTACAACTATTACTTTAAAATATGTTTCACTTTCTGTTGATAATCTATTTTCCTTTATTCTGTATGTTTTATTATTTTTATTGACATCACCGCTTTGGTAGAATAATTGATATTCATCCGAATTTCTTTTTAAATATACTCTTACTTTCTTAATGTTTTTTTCAGCATTAATTTCTAGTAATACTGTATTGTCCGTTTCTTTTTTCATTGAAATATCAATTTTATTAGCAGCAAATGCAACGCATGTTAATATAACTCCTATTACAATAGCTATTAATATAATTAATCTTACTCTTTTTTTCATTTTATCACCTATAATCCTAAAATTATTTCTTCACCAATTTTTTCTAAGTTTTTATTTTCAAAAATTGCAAATTCAGCATCTTCAACATTAGATATTAATGTATCTTCATATTTTATATCTCCAAATTTGAACTCTGCTACATATTTACCATCTTCTGCTTCATATAATTTTCTTGGTACTATGTAATCTCCTGTTTCGCTATCTTTATTTCTTATTATAATTATTGCTTCCATTGATGGGATTAATCCTTTTTGATCAAAATAGAATTTAACTATATTATTTTCTATTTCAACTTTAGATACTTCTATTGTTCCGTCATATTTATTTGTATTTGTGTATGTTCCATCTTTAATTTCATACCATGTTTTATTGTTTAAATCTTCTTCTGATTCTCCAGTTATGTATTGATAAAATAAAGGTTGAAGTTTAATATTTTTAAGATTTTTATCATCTCCCACTAATCCGATTATTGTTTTGATTTTTACTGTTCCATTGTTTAGTTCTTCTTCTTCACTTTCTCCACCAAAGCCATTCCATTCTTGTCCATTTTCATTGTAAATTTTTACTGATGTTTTTTTGCATGTCTTAATTGTGTTTCCGTTTTCATCTTGTACATTTATTTCAAAATTCTCTGGTGTTTTCATTTCTTCTTCAAATATTTCTTCTGTAACATTTTTTTGTTCTGTGTCAACAATTACAATTTTTGCTGTGTCTGTTTCTATTATTTTGCTTACTTTTGTTGTTATATCATCTTGTGTTGTTTCCTCATTTTTTGTTTTTACTTTTGCTTTTTGATCTGTATCTGATTTCTTTAATTCAACTCTTAATGTTCCTACTTTTTCGTCGTCATCATTAATATCTAGTTCATCTTCATCCATGTCTTCTATAGACACATCTGCATAAGGTGTTACAAGTTCTTCTGATTCATTATCATCAGTGTCTTCTTGGCTTGCAAAATATTCTTCTGAATCTATTGTAACTTCTTCATAATTATCTTCCATATCTTCTGTATCTTCTGTATCTTCTGTATCTTCTGTATCTTCTATTTCATCTGTTTCATCTTCTTCTGAATCTAAAATATCTTCTGATTCATCGGTTGTGTTGTCATATTCCAAAGTGTCTTGTTCTTCATCATCATTGTCAACTAAAAGTAAATTTGTATCATATATATCTACTTCTAATTTATATGTATCCGCTATTTTATTAGTTTCGATTACATCATAAATTTTTACTTGGTTGTCTGATACTTTATATGCAATTTGTTGTGTATCTTCATCATTTTGGCTTATCTTCTTTCCGTCTAGTTTAACAGTTCTTTCTAAACTATATTCAAGACCGTTGATATAATCAGAATATTCATCTGCTTGGTTATTTTTTAAATCGACATCATACTCTATTATAATATAGTTTTCTGCTGTTGCTACGTCTGATAGTGTTACTTTTAAGCTATCATTTTCTATCATTTTAACTATTTTTATTTCTTCTTTTTGTTCAAAAGGTAATTTTCCTGTTTTTCCTTTATATACAAGTGCTAGAATTAACGAAATTATAATAATTGCTATAACTACTGTGCATGCAATTATTATCTGTTTTTTCTTTTTCATTTTATTTCCTCCCTATACTATGGTTTTGTCTTTAGATTTTTTCATATTAATAATACTAAATACGGTTTAAAATAGCAAGGTGTAAATTGGTTTTAATTTTTATTCTTAATATAGTTTCATACACCTTAATGTCTGCAAAAGAAAAATACATATGAAAATTTTTTCATATGTATTTTTCTTTTACAATAGTTAAGTTATATTATTGACGTTTTTTCTTAATTACGTAAATTCCTGATGCAATAGCAATCATTACAATTAGAATGCTTCCTGCGATTGCAATATATGTAACCTCACCAGTTTCTACTGCTACAATTAAATCTGCTTTACTTTCATTATCTGTTTTGTCTTTTTCTTCAAATCCTGCTTCATTTTCTGTAATTATACTTACCAGGTTTCCTTTTGTTCCGATATTGCTTTCGCCATTCTGCCATCTTAGAACTACTTGATATTCTCTGCTTTCTCCTGGTTTTATCTCATCTGTTTCTAGGCTGGCAGTTGTTCCATTTATTGTCCATTCTGGATTGTCGTCTGCTATCATTATCATTCCGCTTGGTATGTTTTCTACAACGTTTGCTTTACCAGTTAATTCACTATCATTTGTTACTTTTATCTTGTAAATTACTTTTATATCTGCTGTTGAGATATTTTTTCTGTGTACTTCAACTTTTCCTAATGTTCCATTAATTATTGTTTCTTGTCCATTTACAATTACACTTGTAATCGTTTGGTCTACTTTCAAATTAAATATTAATTTTCTATAGTAGTAATTTACATAAATTGTGTTTTCTACAAATTCTTTTCCATTTTCATTTTTGGTTACAGTAACAATCATCTTACCTTCTTTATTTTCTGGTACTTTAGAAATTTCATAGTATTTAATATCTTTTTGCTCTGTTGTGTAATCATCATTTTGATGTCCTGTAATTTCTATTTCATCTGTTATTTTTTCTTTTGTGTCTATGTCATAGTAGTTTACTATAACTTTTGCTGGTCTCTTATAATAATAAATTACTTCAGTTGGATCAACTGTCATTGTTCCGTCTTTATTTTCTGTTTTTTCTACTAAATCATATCCTGGTATATCTTTAGGGGCTGTTGTATAATCATCACCTTCGTGTCCTGGAATGTTCGTTGGTTCATCAATTTCTTCTCCAGTTTCTTTATCAACATATTTAACATTAACCTCTGTTTTCTTTATGTAGTAATATGTTACTCTTATTTGTCCTCTTGTCATTTTTCCTGTTGCATTTCCTGGATATTTTTCTTTTACTAAATCATATCCTGAAATATTTTCTTCATGCGTTTCGTATGGATCACCTTCATATCCTTTTTCTTTAGTCTCCTCTAATAGTTTTTTTCCAGTCTTGATATCAATATGATTTACTATTACATCACCTGATGTATGTACATAGTAGTAAGTAACTCTAATATTTTCTTTAGTCATTGATCCATCTGCATTTGAAGGTACTTCAACTAATTTGTAATCATCAAATGTTTTTCTATCTGTTGTATAAGTGTCTCCTTCATATCCATTTTGTACTTTTTCTTCTGCTAGCTTGTTTCCTGTATTTTTGTCAATATATTCAGCTGTTACTTTTGTTCTATAAATGTAATAGTAAATTACTTCAACAGGTTCAACTTTCATTGTTCCTTTGCTATTCGCTGGCAACTTATCTTTTACTAAATCATATCCATCAAATGTTCTTGCTGGGATGTCATACGTATCACCTTCGTTTCCATTATGTACATCATTTGCTATGACTTGTCCAGATATAATATCAATATGTTTTTCTATAACTCCATCTGAAACGTGAGTATAATAATATTTCACTACTTGCTCTTTCTTAGTCATCTTAACAGTTTTCTCTGGTGGCTCTTCAACTAAAATATACTTTTCAAAGTCTTTACTTTCTGTTACGAAATCATCTCCTTCTAATCCATCTGTCGTTGATTCCTCTAAAATTTTACCTGTTATCTTATCTATGTATTGTACTGTTGCTTTTGCCTTGTATAAGTAATAGTAAGTAATTGTTATTGGTTCAACCCCGAATTTACCATTTTCATTTCCAGTATGTTCTACTAATTTGTAGCCTTCTATTTCTTTCGCTTTTGTTTGATAATCATCGTCATCTTTTCCCACTAATCTATCTGGATTAGCTAAAACCTTATTTGTACCTTTTTCAAGATATCTTATATTAACTACTGTTTCTTTTACTCTATAGTAATAAACTACTTCTATAGTTTCTTCTGTCATTGAACCCTTTGCATTGCTTGGTATTGCAACTAATTCATATTTACTTGGTATATTATCGGCTGATATTGTTGTATAGTCATCAAATACCTTACCTCGTATTTCAATATCTTCTGAAACTTTGTTTGTTGTCCCCTCTTCATAATAATGAACTGTAACTTTTGTATCTTTCTTTGTATAGTAAATATTAATTATATTCTCGCTTGTTGTTATTGTTAATGTTTCTTTGTCTACTGAATCATAACTATATCCATAAATATCAATTACCTCATTAATTGATATTATATTGCTTTCGAATGTCATTATTTCTTGAACTTTTGGTTCATGTAATACTTTGTTTGTATTTTTCTCTAAATAATTTACTGTGTAGCTTAAGTCTGTTCTCTTTGTGTAGTAAATATTAATTACGTTTTCGCCAGTTCCAATTATTATAGTATCTTTGTTTACTGAGTCATAATTATATCCATCAATTGCTATAACATAATTCTTACTGTTTACAAGATCTTCGAATGTCATTCCGTCTTGCATTTTTGCTTCATGTAATACTTTGTTTGTATCTTTCTCTAAGTAGTTTACTGTGTAGCTTAAGTCATTACGTTTTGTATAGTAGATATTGATTACGTTTTCGCCAGTTCCAATTATTAATTTGTCTTTATCTACTGAATCATAATTATATCCGTCTATGTCTATTACTTCATCAGCACTTGTTATTTCTGTTTCGAATACTTGCTCACCTGTTGTCTTAGCTGGATGAATTACTTCATCTGTATCTTTTTCTAGGTAATTTACTGTGTAACTTAGTCCTATTACTTTTGTATAGTAAATATTTATAATATTTCCACTTACTTCAATGCTCAAACTATCTTTGTCTGCTGAGTCATATCCATATCCATTAATATCTATTACTTCATCTTTTGTATTTATAACAGTTCCATATGTAATGTTCTGTGTTGTCTTAGCTTCATGTAATACCTTATTTGTTCCCTTTTCTAAGTAATTTACAGTGTATTGATATTTCTTTAATCTATAATAATATGTAACAACGATTTGCTCTTCTGTCATTGTTCCAGTCTTATTTGTAGGTTCTTCAACTAATTCATAATATTCTGGTAAATCATCTGCAATTGTTGTTGTATACTCATCATCAATCTTACCTTTTTTAGTTACATCCTCTGAAACTTTTTCCGTTGTTCCTTCTTTATAGTGATGCACTAAAACTGATGTATCTTTTACTCTGTAATAGTAAGTAACAATTATTTGATCTAATGTCATTGTTCCATTTGCATTGTTTGGTGTTGTAACTAATTCATACTTACTATCCACATTTGCTGAACTTGTTGTGTATTTATCTCCTACTTTTCCTAATTTTGTTTCATCTTCTGCTAATTTTGTTGTTGTACCTTCTAGATAATGGTGTACTAATACAGATGTATCTTTCAATTTATAGTAATAAATTACTTCAATATTACCATCTATATATTCGCCACTACTGTTTTCTGGTACTCCAACTAATTCATAATTCTCATTAATATCAGTTCTTGCTTTTGTTGCATAATTATTGCCTATGTACCCACTTTTACTTTCATCATCTGCTGTACTTCCATCTGCTAATGGCACATGATTTGTTGTTCCTTCTACATAATGATGAACTGTTAATGTTCCAATAATTCTTTCAAATTCAACAATAACGTGTTTATTAGATGTTATATCATTAAATTTATTCAAATTATATGTTGTATTCTTTCCGGTAATCTTTACATTTTCTTCTGTTATGCTTCCATTCTCATCAATTGATTGAATTGTTATTGATTTAATTTGATATCCTTCATCCGCTGTTATTGTAATATCTTTTGTACTATCTTGATTTATTATAACTGTTTCATATGGTGTCATTTCTTCTCCTGAAATGTTTCCGCCTTTTACTTTAGAAATATTTCCACCTATGTCAGTTTCATCATGTTCTTTAACTTCTGTTGTTATTTGATATTCTTTTAATTTATAATAATAGCTTACTTCTGTATTTTCTTGAATTTTTCCAGAAGTTCCTGCACTCTCTGGTGTTACCCTAGTTGCAGAAGAAACTAAAGTATATCTCTTTAGTAATTCTTTGCTTGGTGAAGTTGTATATTCTGTATCTTTATATAAACTAGAAACTTCATCGACTTCCAATTTATCTTCAGTGCCTTCCAAATAATGATGTACTGTTAAACTAAATGGTGTTTCTTGGTAGTAATATGTTACTACTGTTTCAGTTTGCTCAAAAGTTCCTTTAGCATTTGATGGTATAATGTAATTACCATCTGTATCTTTTTCTAATCCATATCTTTCTATATCAATCTTAGGTGCGGTTTCATATTTACTTCCAATTTTACCTATAATGTATTCATCATCTGCTGCTTTATCTGTTGTATAATTTCCATCTCTATCCTTAATATAATGATGTACTACAACACTTGATACATTTTTTTCAAATAAAACTTTTATATGTTTATCTTCTTGAACTTTGCTAAATACTGGTAGTGTAACAACACCATTTGTATCAGGCCTAAATTCAACTTTTTCTCCATTTATTTCAACACTATATACTGAATAACCAGCTTCTGGAGTAATTAGTATTGGTGTTATACTGTCATAATCATATTTAACTTTTTCAACAAAATTAATATTATTTTCAGAAGGTGTTCCAGTTATTGATCCTCCTCTTTCTCCATCTGAGTTTTCTTCAATTTCAGTAGTTATTTTGAATTCTTTTAACTTGTTTTCAACATTAATTTCTTGAATTTCTGGTATTTCAGCAGAGGTAACAACATTATCTAAATTAATAATATATGCATCAGAATAACCTTGCGATCTCAATAAATTTGCAGTATCTCCACAAGATAGTGATGTACTGTCAAATCCTCCTACTGCTACAAAGCTTTTGTTAGATAATTGTGTTATTCCATAGTTTTCATCATAAGAATTACCATCAAATGTTTTATACCATTCTACTTCATTTCGAGCATTTAATTTAACAATTATTGCATCATTTTGACCAGCTGTACTTGTAATATCATTAGTTCCGTCTCCATCAATATCAAAATCTTTAGAATAGAACCATCCTCCAAGTAATACTCCTCCATCTTCTGTAGCAGTTGCGGTCATTATTTTATCATCATTATTTGTTCCTCCAAATACTTTGCTTGAAACATACTCTCCAGTTGCAGAAGAAAATTTTATCATAATTGAACTTGAATAGTTAGTTGTAGGTGCATTAATTGTTTCTGTTCCAATCGTTAGATTACTTGCAAATCCGCCTACTGCAACTATATTATCTTCACTATCTGTTATAATTTTAGCAATTGATTCATCATTTGAACCTCCTATTTTTTTGTTCCATTTATATGTTCCATCTGTAGAAAATGCAACTATTGCTGAATCTTGATTTCCTGCGTTTGTAATAGACTTTCCATCTACTGTAATATTACCTAAATAATTTATGGAAGCTACTATTCCTTGTGAAGTTTCAGTTACAGATGTTACATCAATGTCTCCTGTTCCTGTAATTGCTTTATGCCATTTATAATTACCGTTTGCATCATAGCAAATAATATATCCGTTATTCTTTCCGTTTTTTTGTTATTGTCGTGTTATTAATAACAATTGTTGGACTAGCAAATTTTCCTACAGCAACAATATCTCCGTTTGCTAAAACTTTAATATCATTCATCTGGTCATCATAATTTCCTCCAATTGTTCTTTCCCAAATTTTGTTTCCATTACTGCTGAATTTAACTAAAAGTGCTTCTTTTTGGTTCGAACTATTTACATATCCTCCTACAATGTATCCTCCATCAGCTGCTATATCAATACTATTAAATTCATCATTTTTATTTGTTCCGCTACTTTTAAACCATTCTATGTTGCCTTCTGCATTATATTTAGTAATTAATTGATCTAAGCTGCCTTCTGACTTGCTATCTATATTACCGTCTCCATCTATATCTAATTTTCCTGAAAAACTACCAACAACAACGTATCCACCATCTTCTGTACTCTTTACGTCATAAATATTTTGTATTCCCTGACCAGTAATTGTTTTTGTGGATTTTATTGTAAATTCTGTTTCTTCGGGTTTACTACTACCTATTCCTATATAATATGTTCTTTCTTCTTCATTTTCTGGTAATTCATATCCTTCTGGTGCTTTAATTTCAACCGCTTTATACAATCCTTCTTGTAAATTCACATTAATTTCGCCATTCTCATCTGTTATGTATCCATCAGCATTTCCAATAATTTCTCCATTTAAGTTAGTTATTTGGAATACAGCTCCTGGCAATAGCTTAGAATTGTCTCCTGTTTTTCTTAATTTAAATATTTCGCTATTTACCAATGTGAATCCTATACTATCTTCACTTTCTTCTTGCTCTTTTAGTACTTCTTCTCCTTCTAGAATTGTTATGTGCATTTTTCCTTCTTTTTTCTCAGCTTTAAACTTAATCTCTCTTGAATCTGTAATATACCCTTCTGTTGCTTTAACTTCTTTTAATATATATTCTCCAGTTATATATTTTCCGTCAACATATTGATATAAATTAGAAATAGTTGTTTCACCATTTTCATCAGTTGTATAATAACTTTCTTCCATTGTATCTATTGATGTTAATTTAAATTGCGTTCCCTCTAATGCTGTTCCGGTTTTTGTCTTGTTTTTTTATTTTTAAGCTGTATGTAGGAATATTTTCACTCTTTGTATTAACATTAACAATAGCTTTATTCATATTATTTTTTTCAACAATAGTTGCTTTTTGGAATTCTTCATCATCACTATTTATAACTAGCTGATTATTAGAGTCTCTAGAAACAGTGAATGATATTTCATTTTGATTTATATAGTATCCGTCTGCTTTAATTTCTTGTAGCTTATATTTTATATTTGGAATTAAATTTATTATTGAAAGTTCACTCTGACTATCTGTTGTAAAAATTTTTCCAACCTCTCCATAAATTCCACCTGTTAATTTAAATTTAATTCCTTTTAACTTTTCTCCTGTTTGACTCGATTTAAGAATTTTTATATCATATTTTGCTATGTCTTCTACTTCAATATTTAAAACACACTTGCCTTCTATATCAGTTATATTAGCATCATTTTTTAAAGTTCCTGAAATAATATTCACTTTGAGATTCTCTTGATCATCTGCTGTAACTTTAAATTTAATTTCATCATTATTTAAAATGTAGCTTGAAGGTGTTTGAATTTCCTTCACTGTATATTCTTTATCTATAAATAAGCCTTCAATATTTATAATTCCATTAGCATCTGTAATTCCAGTTTTTGTCATTTGGTCATTTGTTACTTTATATGTAGCACCTTCAACTCTAGTATCTGTTCCCGCTTTTGACTTAGTAATCTTCATTGTATATTTTTTAGCAATCATAATTCCTAATTTATTTGATTCTACTTTAGCTTTTAATTTTCCATCTTCAGTATCAAAGCAAAACTCTACTGCATGCGTACTATATGTAATATCATTATATTTAGTATCAGAAGGTATTTCTATACCATAGCTAAATACTAATGATTCTTTAGGTGAAAGAATATAATCATTTAAGTCTATCAAATATGTTTTTACGTTTGCCCAATCTGTTATTTCATCAGAACTCTTCCATTCATTTTTAGTGTCATTTAAATCTGTTGATACTATTTCGTTACTTGAATAATATACTTTAGCTTTTTCCTTTATATTATTAGGTAAAGTTATTCCTCCTGCTTTCATTGTAACAGAATATGTTGAACCCATATCCATTTCATTAATCTGATATTTATTTCCTTTAAAAGGTATTTTACCTATTAATTTAACTTCACTAATTGTTTTAGAATAGTTATTTGTAATTGTTTGATTTATCTGTGCATTTTGTGATTGGTTTGATTTGTCTAGTATAGCTATTTGTGGAGATACAACTTTTGTTCCATTTTCATCGAAATCACTTAAATTTTGAGAAGTAAGCAATGATGTTGGTGCAATTATTTGCAATGAATTTGTTTTATATAATACATTTTCATCTGTTTTTCCATCTCCATTTATATCTAAAATATCTAATGCACTGGAAGTAGTTTTATAGCTATGGCAACTCTTATTAATTGCATACAATTTAATTAATTTAGTTGTTGCAGCTTCTCTTGGATCTGCTGTTATATCAGCATTTACTGTTATTTTATAATCTGAATCTTTTACACTATTAGTATAAATTTTTATAAATTTCTTTTCATTTTCTTCATATGTTTCATAAGATGAAATTTCTGTATCATCTTTGTCAACAGTTACAGATTTTAGATTAATGTCTAAAATCTGTTCTGGAAATTCAATAACAAATATACTATTTCCCCACTTTGCTTCATTATAATAAGAAGTTTCCGTTGTAATTGTCATAGTCATATCTTTTGTTTCTTGATTTGAAATAACAGTTGGTGAAACATTGAACTTTAAAGCTGAAACTTGTTTTTCATAGTAAGCATAATTTTCTGTTGAATTAATTTCTGTTTCTATTGAATTTTCAATTTTTCCGCCTTCTACGTATGAATATATATAATTTATTTTCTCAAATTCTTCTAACGAAATTTCTGATGTTATTTTATCATCGTCAATTTCTTTAATCTGATATAAATATAAATATGAATTAGGATTTATTTTACTTGTTTCAACTCTTATTGATTTAACTGTCTTTTCAAATTTAAAAGGACTACTTGAAGTGTAATCATTACATTCACTTTTGGTTACACTAAGTAAAAGTTCATCTGTCTCATTATCATAAACTTTTATCCATCCGTCTTCTGGTAGTAATCCATCCAAATTTGAAAAGTAAACACCTGTAGTTTTTATATAATTTGTCATGTCAGTATATATTTCTGATGAATTTAAAAATTTATCACTTTGCTTTTCTTTCATATACATACCGTCTTGAATTTCGTTTCCTGTATAGCCTTTCCATGCTACTATATATTCATCTTTGTCTTTTTCGTTCTTTCCAATATTATTATATGTATCCAATAGTGCTTTTTTAGAAATAATATTTCTATAAGAATTTGAGTCTGTATTTAATACATTTTTTCCTATTTCTATATCAAATGTAGCTTCGTCACCTTTGGCTTCATTCCATGTATGTGTATAATCCTTTTCATTTGATGATATGTAAGGATTTTCATTTGAAAATTCTTCACTACTATTGTTATAACCATAGTACTTTCCTCTTGTTGGAAATGTAATACTAATTGAACTCTCTTCTGATTTTTCATATGCTTCTAATGGATATTTTACTTGAATAGAATAACTATTATATCTGGAAACGCTTTGTAAGATATTTCCCCTATCATCTATCACAGCTTCTCTTGACACTGTTAATACTTTACTTTCTTTATCATAATCATAAGTGCAATTTTGAGAAGTAACAGTTGCACTTATTGCATCATATCCATTTAATGTTGGTATTGTAATTTCTGTAATTTGTTTTTGAATTAATAATTCTTTTGCTATTTCTTCATATCCCACATCAAAATTAAGAAGGAGACCATCTGCTTTAACAGCAGTCATAATATCATGATTTGTTTTAATTACATTATTTTGATATGCTTGAGTTTTTGTATTTCCATACCAATCTATTTTCAATCCAACTGTCTTGTTAATATTTACCGTTTTCGTTCCATCATCAGATATCCATGTTCCTGTAAGAATTATCTGATTATTTGCAGTACTATAATTATTTATATTATTTCCAATATTCGCATTTACAGTACCAAAGAATAGTCTTTGCGTTCCATGTGAAATTGTATTTAGTTCTAGTTCTTTAATGTCATTTCCAATATAATCTTTTTTTAGAACATCATCTTTTACTAAAGTAGATGAAAAATAAAAATTTTTCCCATTAATTGATATCTTTCCGTTCTCAAGTCGTCCTTCATCGGTAACGCTAATATCAAAATATAATGAAGCTTTTTTCCCAATATTATTACATGTACCATCATATCTTTCAGCATAACCATCATTGTCAAGATCTCTAATAAAAAAACTACTAAACTTTACATACTCACAATTGTCAATGTTAGAATCACTCTCTGTAACTTGGTTATATGTCATAGCTCTTCTATATTCGTTGTTGTTAATGTCAATTCTTTTTGAATTTTTATTTTTTATTAAATTAGGTTGAATTATATCGATTGCGAATATAAATATAATTGCAATCAATATGGTTAATGTTTTTTTTCTCTTTCTCATGTTCCTTCTCTAAACTTCTTTATATTTTATTTTTTATAATAATTACATTTTTTTTTATTAAAGTAAATAACAAAAAAATACATTTAATCAACAATAATTGTTTAACTTATATCTTGCGTAGTGCTTTGCACTTTTTAATATTTTAATATCTTTTATTTATTTTTTTTTTTACAAAACATTACTTTTCTTACGGAATAGCACAAAAAAACAAAAATAGAACATGGAATGTTAAATTCCATGTTCTATTTTTATAAATCATTTTATATTATTCTTTTATTAAAATATCTTCGATTAGGTTAATTTTCAAATTTATTTAATATATAAATAAGCTCTAGTTCCTATTCCATTCATTGTAATTTTGGGATTATATCCATATCTATATGGAGCTGATCCTCCTGAACCAATATTTCCACAATCGCCACCTCTACATCTTCGTGCATTTTCATTGTTTGTTTCTAAAGTCCATTCATATACATTTCCTCCCAAATCATAAATGTTGTTAGCCTTAGTATATTCTGTACTTCCTGATGGGATTTTTATACTATTATTTTGCAATTTGGTTAATATATTTCCGTTCGTGTCAGTATATTCAAAGGTACTGTTTTTATAGTTTCCCCAACTAGTTGAATTTTTTATTTCAGAATTTGTCTTATTTCCACTATCAATTAACCACTGCAAAGTTTCATCCCATAAGCATCCCCATATCATACTTGTTTCTACATTTATATTTGTATCTATTCTTTTTAAATTAGTGTATAGAAAATACCAGTTTTGGTTGCTTATGACATTGTTCATTCTTTGAACTACTGGCTTCTCTTCAGCTATATTTCCTGTCTCATATCTTCCTATCCAAAATCCTCCATAAATTTGAATTGATTCGATTGTTGATTCAAAAGTATCTTGTAATTCATTTAACAATTTCTTTTTTGTCATTCCCTGCAATCCATATCTTGAGAAGTACATCTCATTATCATAAGTAGATAATACGTTAGGCTCGTAATTGTTGTTTGCATATACACTTCTTCCTGAATAGTTATATGTGTATAACTTACTCTTTTTCTTTCCACTTGAATCTGTTTCATATATTCTACTAATATCTGGTACAGGTACCCACACCCATTGATTTCTTGTGCAAGACTCATTCCAAGCATTTTCATTTGTTACTTCTCCTGTTCCTTCATAAATAACAAACCCTGTGTTTACTGTATGCTCTCCATCGGCTCCTGATGCTATATATCCTTTTGGTACAGGTACTGCTACATTCGCTGTATCATATACTATATCAACTTTTGTTAAATCCCACTCGCTTGTATTGACCGTTTGTACTGATGTTGCATCATTTTGTGTGCTTATACTACTATTGTTCACACTATTTTGACTTTCATCATTCTCTTTTGTATTATTATCATTTTGAGTCGTTTCTTCGTTTAATTGAGTTTCATCAGATTTATTATTTTCTTGTTCTGCATTTGCTTGTGGTAAGTTCACTTTTGAAATTTCGTTTTTACTTTTTAATTCTAATGATATAATTAGTGCTGATACTAAACAAACTATAATCAGTATTATAATCACTGGTATAATCCATTTTTTATTTTTCTTCATTCGTCTTCTCTTTTCACACAAAATAATTTTTCAATATTATTTTATACATAAATTTTTCTTTTGTAAAGGTAAAAAATAACCATTTTACCGTGTCATGAGACTTCCTTTTTAACATATAAAAAATAGAAAATTTTTATATATTTTCATTGTAATATAATTAAAATGACATTATATTAACTATAAATTCTTAACTTCTATCTGTTCTTTTTTCTTTTTTTCTCTTATTTCTATGAAATCTACTATTAGTAATTTTAGTATTGCAATGACTGGTACTGATAAGAACATTCCTATTACTCCGAAAAATTCTCCGCCTATGGTTACTGCAAATATTACTAGTATTGGACTTATTTTAAGTCCGTCTCCTAATATTTTAGGGTTTATTATGTTTGCATCTATTTGTTGTAATATAATAACTGTTACTGCCATTATTAAAGCTTGTTGTATTCCTCCTGTAAATACAGTTATCAAAACTGCTACGGCTATAGCAATTATAGCTCCAAAGTATGGAATGATATTGAACAATCCAATAAAGAATCCTAGTAGTATTGAATATTTCACTCCTATAATTGTAAGGGCTATTGATACCAGTATTCCAATTATTATGGCATCAATGATTTGACAGTATATAAAGTCTAATAAGATTTTATTTGATGTTGTGAAATATTTGCTTAAACGTGTGTATGCTGATTCGTCAAACATAGATTTCCCTAGCTTTTTCAAGAATTCTTTAATATCTTTTCTTTGTAATAAGATGTATATTGAAATTACTATAGTAACAAAAATGTTAAATACTACTCCAAATACTCCTATTACTGTGTTTATATATCCTAAAATTCTGTCTGTGCTTAAATATGCTCCTATATCAAATGATTGTACTTTACTTATTGCTTCTTCAATATTTACTTTTTTCAATATTGAATTTTCGTCTGCATTTGATACATAATTTTTTGCATCTTCTATGTAATTTGGAAAATTATTAATAAGTTCTTGAATGCTTTCTTTTACTGGTGGCATAACACAATTTATTAATAAAATTATCAATAGGATTGCTATTATATAAATTGCAAATATGCTTATTGGTCTTGATACTTTTTCTAGCTTTTTATTCTTATTTAATAATCTTTCTAAAAATGTAACTGGTCTATAAAATAAATATGCAACTATTACTCCCATTATAAATGGCATTATGACTGACACTATTCTTTGAGCGAAACTCCATAAAGCTCCAAAGTCACTTACAAATTTATAAACAAATATTAGTGCCATTCCTAATGTGAAATAATATAGCCATTTGCTTATTCCTTTTCCTCTTCTTATTCTCATTTTTCTTTCCTTTCGTTTTTTTGTTATGCTAGTATATCACCTTTTTGCCTATTTTTCAATGTTTCTAGGAATATAGTTTATCTGCCAACTTTCTTTTTCAATGTATATTTCTATTGCATCGAATTGTATTTCCATGTCTCTTATTTTATTTATGTATATATAATATTCCGCTGTTTTCCAAATATGTTCTTGCTTTTGTTTATTTATTGCAAGTCTTGCTTCTATAAAATGACTAGTTCGTGTTTTTACTTCAACAAAGTGAATTGTGTTTCCTTTTCTTGCTATGATGTCTATTTCTCCAAGCTTGCTTCTGAAATTACATTTTAAAATCTGATATTTATTAATTTCTAAATAATTTTTTGCTATTCTTTCTCCTAAATCTCCTAGTTTTTTGTTATTCAATAATTCTGTATCCTTTCCCATATTCTTGTGTTATTATTTCTTCTAATTCTAATATTGTGAGTTCTTGATTTATTTCTGATATGCTTTTGTTTAGTTTTATTGCTAATTCTTCTTTGGTTAGAATTTCTTTTGAAAGTAGTTTTAAAATTTCATTATCATATTTTTTCTTGTTTTCTTTTTCTATAAATTCTATGTTTTGATTTTCGTAGTATTTTATTATGTCTTGAGCTTTTGTAACTAATATTCCACCTTTTTTTATTATGCTATTTGGTCCTGTTCCATATGAATTACTTATACTGTGTGGCAGACAAAACACTGGTTTCTTTTGTTTTATTCCGTATTCTGCTGTTATTGTTGTTCCGCTTCTATGCTTTCCCTCTATCATTAATATTCCATCTGATAGTGCGCTTACTATTCTGTTTCGTTTTGGAAAGTGCAATGAATCTGGTTCTGTTTCTGGTGGATACTCGCTAATTATTGCTCCTCCGTTTTTTATTATTTTTTCATATAGTGGTTTATTTTCTTTTGGGTATACGTGATTAAATCCACTTCCTAAGACCGCAATTGTTATTCCGCCATTATTAATACATGTTTGATGTGCTATGCTGTCTATTCCTTTAGCTAGTCCACTGATTACATTTATATTCTTTTTACAAAATTGTTTTACAAATTCTTCGGTTGTTCGTTCTCCTTCTCTTGATGAATTTCTAGAACCTACTACTGCAATTCCAAAATTGTTTAGTATTTCTTCATTTCCTTCTACATAAATTTCCGTGATTTTTAGTTTTCTTAATTTTTTTGGAAATGAAGGATCTTCTTTTTTTATTACTTTTATTATTCTTTCTCCTTTATAACAATATTTAGGTTTTTATTGGTTGCCCATAAACCTTTATAATAATCAACTTACAATGCATTTTTATGTTTACATTATAATTCTTACTTTTTCTTTTTCAAAAATACTTTTTATCTAAACTTCTATATTGAATTGCTTCTGCAATGTCTTGTTTAGAGATATTCTCTCTTCCTTCTAAGTCTGCTATTGTTCGTGATACTTTTAATATTCTGTTATATGCTCTCGAGCTTAAATTCAATTTTTTAAATGCTATTTCTAGTAGTTTTTTACTTTCTTCATCTACTTTGCAATATTCTTCTATTAATTTTGGACTTAGTTCTGCATTTGAAAATATATTGTATTGTTTGTATCTTTCTTCTTGAATTTTTCTTGCTTTATTTACTCGTTCTTTTATCTCGTTTGAGCTTTCTTCTTTTGCGGTATTCATCATCTTTGTGTAGTCTACACTTTGAACTTCAACTTGAATGTCTATTCTATCTAGTAATGGACCACTTATTTTATGAAGATATCTATTTATATCGTTTGATGAACATGTACATTCTTTTTTGCTGGAGCCATAATAGCCACACGGACATGGATTCATACTTGCTATTAGCATAAAGTTCGCTGGGTATTCGCAATTTTTATTTGCTCGTGATATTAGTACTTGTCTATCTTCTAATGGTAATCTTAATACTTCCAATGAGCTTTTATTAAATTCTGGCAGTTCATCTAAAAATAATATCCCTCTATGTGCTAGGCTTATTTCTCCTGGTTTTGCTTCTTTGCCTCCTCCTATTAATGCTACTTTTGTTGCTGTATGATGTGGGTTTCTAAATGGTCTTTCAAGTATTAGTTTATTTTCTTTTGTCATTCCAGCTATGCTGTGTATTTTAGTTACTTCTAATGCTTCTTCAAAATTCATGTCTGGCAGGATTGTTGTTATTCGTCTGGCTAACATTGTTTTTCCTGAACCGGGACTTCCTATTAATAAACAATTATGTCCGCCTGCCGCAGAAATCTCTAATGCTCTTTTGGCTTCTCTTTGTCCTTTAACTTCTGAATAATCTATATTATTGGATTTGGTTTTTTTTAGGATTTGTTCTAAATTTGTTTCTGTTTTTTGTATTTTTATTGTTTCATTTAGAAATTCTACCGCTTCTTTCAATGTGCTAATTCCATATATGTCAATATCTTTTACAATTGATGCTTCAATTGCACATTCTTTTGGGAGTATTACTTTGGTTATTCCTATTTTTTTGAGTTCAATGCACATTGGTAAAATTCCTGATATTGAATTTATTTTTCCATCTAAGGATAATTCGCCAATGAATGCATAGTTTTCGATTTCTCTATTTTGTATGTATTCTAAATTGTTTAGTATTCCTATTGCAATTGCTAAATCAAATGCTGAGCCTTCTTTTTTTATTTCTGCAGGTGCTAGGTTTATAAGTATTCTTTTACTTCTTAGGTCGTATCCGCTATTTTTTATTGCTGTTTTTACTCTTTCTTTTGCTTCTCTTACGCTTGTGTCTGGAAGTCCAACAATTTCCCAAGTTGGCATACTATTGCTTACATCTACTTGTACTTCTACTTTATAACCGTTTATTCCTATTAATGATATGCTATTTATTATTGTTAAAATTTTATTTCTCCTTTCTTGTCTTTTTTTGTCGATTGCATAAAAAAGACAAGGACCATTGTTTGGCCCTTGTCTTTTCGGAATTTGTTCACTTTCGTGAACACTGTAAATGAAAAAGTTTTTTTGCGTTTATACGCAATCGTTCTTTTTCGTAGAACAAATAAATATTTTTATATTTATTTGTTCCTTTTGTTATATAAACTTTAAAAAGATTAAACTTTGAAAACTACTTCATATATGTTTTTATAAAACATATTTCTTTATTGCATAACATCCTGTTGCTAATATTGTCATTATTGTTATTGTTAATACTATATATGTTGGTGCAGAACCTGTTGTAATTGATAAAATAACTGGTGCTGTATCTTGATCATCTTCACCGTCTATATTGTTATCTGGTGTTGAGTCTATATCTGGTGTGTTATATTCATTTTGATCTTTACTAATTTCTGCAGTGTTAATTTTTAATCCTAAATTGTTTTCATTTCTTTTCCATCTTAATGCTATTTGTACTGTTGCACTTTCCCCTGGTTTTAATAGTGTATCAGCTAATGCATCTGTTGTTACTATTCCGTCTTCTAAGATTTTCCATTGTGGGTTATCTTCTGCATAGAACTCTAATCCTTCTGGAATTCTGTCTTTTACTTCTTTAGCATACCCTTCAATTTCACCTTCGTTTGTAACTTTTATTGTATATATAAATGTTACTGTTGTTTGATTAAATTTCTTTCTGTTAATTTCAACTTTTACTGCTGGCTCTGGGTTTTCTTCACCTGTATGTCCAGTTTCAGTTTCTTGAACTACACCGTTTTCATTTACTATTACTTTTGTTACATATTTCAATAATGATAAGTCGAAATATTTTAATTCTACTTCTTCATCATCTTGATCATCTTCGTCTGGATCATCGTTGTCTGGTGTTGAGTCTATATCATCACCATTGTCTGCTGTTATTTCAGCGATGTTTTTGATTTTTCTGTCTGATACTTTCATCTTAGATTGATCTATTTTAAATGCAACTTGTACATCTCTGTAGTCTGGGTTTGAATCTGTAATTCCTAATGCTTTATCAAAAGGTTTTAATTGATTATCTTCATTTCTTTCTTTTGATTTTGCTTCTGATAAATAATCAGTTCTTACATATTTTGCTTCATCAACATTTGTTGTTTCTTTTCCATTAGCATCATATAATTTCCATCCATATTTTTGGTTTATTTCGTTATCTGGTAAGAATACTAAACCGTCTGGAATGTTATCTTTTACTTCTTCAACATATGCTGCTAATGTTCCTTCGTTATATACTCTTATAGTATACACTATTGTACTTTGATTTACAACTGTTAATGGTTCATCCGTATGAGTATATGTTATTTTTCCATCTTTGTCTACAGATACTAATGGAACTCTTGAAGTTATATCTTTATCATTTAATTTTGTAATAAATTTTTGTAGTGCTAAATCGTATACTGCTGGGATAATGTTATCATAATCTTGATCATCTTCACCGTCTTTATTGTTGTCTGGTGTTGAATCTATATCATCACCATCGTCTGTTTTTATTTCTGCAACGTTTGTTATAACTTTTGCTTCTTTGCTTACTACTTTAAATTCTATTTTTACTTCTTGATAACTGATTTCTCCAGTTTCTTTATTGAATGCTTTTATTTGTTTATCTGGATTTACGGCTTTTGATAAATAATCTGTAACTACTTTTCCGTCTACAACTTTCCATCTGTATGTCTTATTTATCTCGCTGTTTTCCACATATTCTAAACCTTCTGGGATATTATCTTTTACTTCTTCTGCGTATGCATCTTGTTCGCCTTCATTGTAAACTCTTATTGTATATACAACTGAATTTCCTGTTGCTACTTTTACAACTGATTTATCCATTGTATATTCAGCATCTTCTTCTCCAGCTTTTAATGGTGCTGTATTAACTTTTTGTAATCTTGATGGTTGTATTTCTGTTCCTTGAACTGCTGATAAGAATTTCTTTAATGCTAAGTCATATTTTTTATTTACTAATATTAATTTTTCAAAATCATCATCGTCTTGGATGTTACTGTTGTCTGGATAGTTGTTTATGTCTATTTCTGTTGGTTGAGAGTCTCTATCTTTTATATCAGTATTTCCATTTTTATCGCTGTGCTCTGTAACTGCTGCTATGTTTTTGATTGTTTCTGATGAAACTTCATCTGCTACTACAACGCATGCTACTTGAACTACTTTGCTTGATGGTTCTGTTTTTGTTTTGTTAAATGCTTCTATTAAATTTTCTGTGCTTCCTTCTTCATATTTTAATTTGTTTGTTTTTATTGTTGCTTTTCCTGTTACAACATCTACATCATCTAATGAAGTAATTCCTTGGAAGTCAGATAATGATAAGTTTTTGCTTGCATTTTCAATTGTATTTAATTTTACAATTCTGTTTTCTGTTGATGTTACTTTCCAGTTGTTTGCATAGTTTGTTTTGTGGTTCATTAAGAATCCTAATCCTTCTGGGATGTAGTCTGTTATTTCATTTGCATATGCATCTATGTCTCCTTCGTTGTATACTCTTATTGAATATATAACTATGTCACCTTTTTTAACTTGTACTGGAACTTTTGAATGTTTGTATATAGCTGTTGTTGATGTTCCATTTACTAAACCTGTTACATCTACTTGTGGTTCTCTATTTTGATTTTCTCCATTTACTGTTGATATATATTTTCTTAATGCTAAATCAACTTCTGGATTTTCAACTGTTACTTTTTCAAAATCATCATCGTCTTCTTGACCTCTGTAGAAGTAATCTTTATCTGTTAAGTCTGTTTTATTTGAATCTTTACCTTTGTAATCTGGTAAATTAATTTTTGATATATCGATTGATCCTGGTTCTGAATCAATATCATCTATGTTATCTTCAACTATCTCTGCAACGTTTGTTAATATTCCTGATGTAACTGTTTCTTTGACTTTACATTCAACTTCTACTGTTACACTTGATAATTTGTTGTTTACGCTATCGAATGGATCTAATTCATAATCTTCTGTATATGCTGTAACTATGTATGATCCATCTTGTGAAGATATCCATCCATATTTTTTGTTTATTTCACTATTTTTAACGAATTCTAATCCTTCTGGTAAGTAATCTTTTACTCTTGTTGCTTTACCTTTTTGATTTCCTTCATTATATACTGTTATTTTGTATACTACTGTGTCTCCAGCTTTTAATACTACTGGATCTTTTTTGTGTTTATAATTTATTTCGTTATCGTTTTTATTATATGTTATTTGAGGAGTTCTATCTGTGATTTCTTTGTTTCCTACTTTTACAATATATTTTCTTAGTGCTAAGTCGTATATTTTTTCTGGTTTCTCAATTTTAGCTTCATCTTGATCTTTTCCAGGAACTTTTTCTCTGTTTACTTCAAGTAATGGTTGAGAATTTGATTCTCCATTTTCCCAAAGTGTTGTTGTTGTTTTATATGAAGCATATTCTAATTTTAATACTACTTTTGTTGCTGTTGTTTTTAATGGTACTTTGACATAAAAGTCTTTGTCAACTGTGTTTTCTAATGTTGTTGACAATCTATTTCCATCTTTATCAACTAATTTGTAGTTTGTTAATTTTGATCCTGATTGATCTTCTATTGAAACTGTATAATTTGTGCTTGTTCCAGATTTTACATGGAAAGGTCCAACTATATATCCGTCGTCAACTTCTGTTGATGTTTTAGTCTTTTTAACTAATGATGGATTTGTTAATGATGCTTCGCCTGTTAGTTTATCACTTGTTAAGTAGTTATATATTTCTTGCATGAATGCAAATCTTGCTTGTCCAACATTTGATATTTGATACCAATCTGAGTCTGTTGGGTTTTCTTTATTTGCAAGCCAGATTGCTGTTCCTTGCCATTCTAGATTATTTGTATATTTCCATATTGCACATTGTTGAGCAAAGAATATATCATCTTCATTTATTGTTTTCTTTATGAAATCTAATGTTACAGGATTTGCATCAGTTGATGTTTCAGCAATTAATTTTGCAAATATTTTTGATAATGTTGCATCTTTTTCTTCATCACTCATGCTTGTTAAATACATGTTTTGTGCGATTAATTCAACTTTGTCTTTATTTTTTATTGAATTTGTTAAACTTCCTTTGTTTGTAAATGTGTCTTTATTTGAATTTTCGTTTGGGAATCTTTTTGTATAGTCTAAACAATAGATATCTCTACTATAGTCTTTTGTAGAGTTTTTAGATTCATATACTCTATATGTTAATCTGTTTTGGATTTTGTATCCCCATCCATTTTTATTTAGAAAACTAATTCCGAATTTAGCTGTTTCTTCAGTTTTGCTTGCTGTTTCTGTTGCAGCTATTAATACTTGTGAGAAACTTGGCATTGCAATTACCAATAAACAAAATATTGCAATAACTTTGTTTAAAATATTTTTTCTTTCCACAATATCCTCCTTAAACATCCTTTTTACTCATAATTTTTATAGGCTTTCCAGAATTGTTCGTATATTCTGGCACCGTACATTACAATTATATTACATTTTAGTTACATTTGCAAGCTTTTCATGTAACATTTTCTGTAAATTTATTTATAGTGTATCTAATCAAAAAACACATATTAATTTTTTCACACCTGGTTATTCTCTTTTATATTAGAGCTAAAATAAAAATAAAAAATACATATTATATTTTTGAATCACCGCGCAGGGACCAAACGAGCGAAGCGAGTTCGATTGAAGCATTCTACCCGAT
>USQZ01000021.1 GCA_900556975.1 uncultured Clostridium sp.
AGTTGGTTAGAACGCTAGCCTGTCACGCTAGAGGTCGACGGTTCGAGCCCGTTCCGGGTCGCCAGAAACTATCTAGATTTCTAGGTAGTTTTTAATTTTATTTTTGGCTCGATAGCTCAGTTGGTAGAGCAGAGGACTGAAAATCCTCGTGTCAGTGGTTCGATTCCACTTCGAGCCACCACTGTTAAAGATAGTAAATTAAATTTACTATCTTTTTTACTTTATCACAATATTATAACAATAGAAAAAATGATTATTTTTATGAAAAATTTTCTAAAAATATTGATATTATTTTTTTTTATTGCTAAAATAAATTGTAGATAAAAATACTAAGGAGGAAAGTTATGGAAGAGAGAAACGAAGTTAATGCTAAAAAATCTAATGCTAATGGTTTAGTTTTAGCAATATTAGTTATTGCCGCTGTTGTTATTGCTTTTATGTGGGTAGCAATTTATAATTTAAATGGTGATAATGGTGAATTGCAAAATCGTATAGAAGAATCACGTAAAGATACGGAAATACTAAAAGGACAAGTTTTGTTATTACAAGATAAACTTGAAATTGATAACCGTGTTGTATCAAACAAAACTTCAAACGAAGTTAGCAATGAAGTAGAAAATGAAGTTAGCAATGAAACAACAAACGAAGTATCAAATGAAACTTCAAATGAAGTATCAAACAAAGTTGAAAATACATTAGGAAATAAAGTTACAAATTCAAATGACTAATAAAATGAAAACTATATTTTTGAATTTTTCAAAAATATAGTTTTTTTGCGTCTAAAAATATTGCAAACATTGGAAAATATAGTTATAATACATTTCATGGGAAGATAGAGAAAAAGGAATGATATATAATATGAAAAAAAATAGTCGAATTATTGTATTAATTTTATTTGTAATAATTGTAATAGCTGCAGTGTTAGGAATTTTCTTATACAACAAGGAGCACAATGTTCAGACTAATAAGAAAGAAACTGAAGAATTAGTTGAAGAAACAGCTAATATTAGTGATTTTAAAAAGAAATTACAAGAAGCTGGACTTGATATTACCGCTGAGGCTGAAAATACTGAATGTGAATTAATAGGTGCAAGTGAAGGTGAATCATATATGATATCTGATTCTTTAATTCAAGTGTATAAATTTGATTCTACAAAGTCAGATGAGTTAACAGTTTCTAATTTGAAAAAGGCGAAAGAAGAAGGAAAAGTTGTAATGCCATCTTTTAATAATTATGAACTTAAGGTTGTTTATCATAAAGGATTAATTCTAGTAAATGTTGAGGATCATCCTGATAAGGATAAAATTATTGAGGTGTTTAATAATTTGTAATTTATGAATTCAAACGGTCTTTATTACGATAAGTAATAAGGACTTTTTTATTTGATTAAAATAACTGATAAGATTCCAAAAACATATTAATTTTTTGAATCACCCGTGTTTTTATTACGATAAGTAACAGGGTTTTATTTATTGTATTGATTTCAAAAAGTCATATTAATTTTTTCACACCTTGCTGGCGCATTCCTCAGTTTTTTGAAAATAAAAAAATGTCAATTTTGATGTTATCTACATCGCATTGACATTTTGTAATTTTCAAACCAGGTAGAATGCTTCAACCGAGCTCACTACGTTCGCTTGGTCCCTGCGCGGTGATTCAAAAAATTAATATGACTTTTTGAAGTTTTTAGCAATAAGAGATGATAAAAAACTTATTATTATGTTATATATGTAATTTGTGTGTCAAAAAGAACGTCCCCGTGACACGAAAGAAATAATGTTTGATTAGATGATAGTTATATGATAAAATTTTCTTGTAATTTTTTAATGGAATGGGTGAAATTATGAAGAAAAAGATTTTTTTAATATTGATTATGGCGGTATTAGTTATTTTAGGAATTCATTTTGTTCAAACAAAGTGGAAACATGGTGAGGTAAATCAAAATAATGAGAATTTATCTCAAGAAAAAGAAGAGGTTGAACCACCTAAAGAAGATATTACAATTAATATGACAGTTGCAGGTGATGTGCTTTGTCATAATACTAATTTCTTTGATGCTTATAATGTTTCAACAGATTCATATGATTTTTCATACTCATTTGAAGATATTAAGAAGTATTTCGATAATGCAGATATTGCAATTGGTACATTAGAAGCTAATTTTGCTGGTAAGGCTGCTGGTTATAGTAATTATCCTTTGTTTAATGCGCCAGAGCAATTGGCTACTGATTTAAAAGAATTAGGTTTTGATATTTTGGCTACAGCGAATAACCATTGTTTAGATAAAGGTTTTTCAGGTATGGTAAATACATTAGCAGAACTTGATAAGGCTGGAATTGAGCATATGGGAACTTATGCTACTGAAGAAGATAGTGAAAAATATTTAATTAAAGATGTTAATGGAATTAAAATGGCATTTTTGGATTATACATATGGAACTAATGGAATTGAGTTACCTAAGGGAAAAGAATTTGCTATTAACATGATTGATAAAGATAAAATAAAGAAAGATATTGAAAATGTTAAGAAAGAAAATGTGGATGTAGTTTGCGTGAATATGCATTGGGGACAAGAATATAAATTAACACCAACATCTGAGCAAGAAGAATTGGCTGATTTCTTATTTCAAAATGGAGCAGATTTAATATTAGGAAGCCATACACATTGTTTAGAGCCTATGGAAAAAAGAACAGTAACAATGCCTGATGGAACGACAAAAGATGGATTTGTTATTTATTCATTAGGAAATTTTATGTCTGGTCAAAAGGCTGATAATTCAAGACAATCTGTTATTTTAGATATTAAATTAACTAAAGCGGGCAAGGACGGAAAAATTAGTATAGATTCTGTTACATATACACCAATTTATATGTATAATTATTACACGTCAAAATCAGCACATAGATTTAAAGTTATGGATATAGAGGCTGAAATTGCTAAATATGAAGCAGGTGATACAAAGATAGGTGCAACTATGTACAACACTTTGAAAAAGGAATTACAAGGCGTTTACAAAGTTGTTGGAGATGAAATATTGCCAGAGGAAAAGGAGTAGAAAATGAAAGAGGAATTTATTAGTTTATTAAGAAGTACAAATAGGGAAGGAATTGAGGAAGTAATTCAATTTTTAGAAAAATCAGATTTTTATAAAGCACCAGCAAGTACAAGATTTCATGGAAGTTTTGAGGGTGGTTTATTAGAACATAGTATGAAGGTATATGAGATATTAAAACACAAAGTTAAAAATTCTGTATTGGATTTAAATGTTTCAGATGATACTTTAATTATAATTGCGTTGTTGCATGATATTTGTAAGGTTAATTTTTACAAAGTAGATTACAGAAATGCTAAAAATGAAAGAGGAGAATGGGAGAAGGTTCCTTATTATACAGTTGATGATACAATTCCATATGGACATGGTGAGAAGTCTGTTATGATGATTACAGAGTATATGAAATTAACTGTTGAAGAGAAATATTGCATTCGTTGGCATATGGGATTTACAGAACCAAAAGAAGCTTATAATACTTTGGGTCAAGCTTTTAAGAAATTCCCACTTGCTTTGATTTTACATGAAGCAGATTTAGAAGCAACTTATTTCTATAATATTTAAAATTACAGAATTGATGAAAGAAATACTACCGTATGCGGAATAAAAGAATTGGCAAATACTACCGCATACGGTATAATTATATCCAGAAGTGATTGTATGTTTATTTTAGTTTGTAAAAAGAACAGAAAGGAGTAAAAAATGGAAAGTATATTAGCATCAGAGCAACCAAGAAAAAAAGAATTATGGGATTTGTACGACGAAAATAGAAATAAAATTGGAAAGACAGCAGAAAGAGGAGTAACAAAATTAAAAGAAGGAGAATATCACATAGTAGTAAACGGAATAATATTAAACCTTGAAAACAAAATATTAATAGATAAAAGAAGTCCATCAAAGAAACACGGTGCAATGTGGGAGTGTAGTGGAGGCTCAATTTTAAAAGGAGAAAGCAGTTTAGAAGGAATACTAAGAGAACTACGAGAAGAATTAGGAATAAAATTTACAGAAAAAGAAGCTATATATTTAAAAGAAATAAAAAATGAAAAAGTACCACAGGATTTTAAAGATTTATGGTTATTTAAAAGAGATATAAAAGATGAGGAAATAACATTACCAGATGGAGAGGCTGTAGCATATAAATGGGTTACAATTGAGGAGTTTATGGAAATGTTTGAGAATGGAGAAATTATTCAAACTGTGGATTTTGGAAGACAAGAATATGAATTAGCATTAGAAAAATTAGATAAAAAGTTGAATTAAAATTCCATACGGTAGGTGAAGAATTTGGAAAGTATTTATGATTATATTAATAGAAGTATAGAAGAAAACGGAACACTAAAAGCCAATTTTAATTTAAATAAATATACAGGATATCAAATAAATGAAATAAAATTTGCTTTAGGTACATTAGATGGAATAATGTTTTTCCATTCAAAAATTGAAACGGATGAAGAACAATTAGAGTTCTTAAAAAATGAAGTAAAAATGTTACAAGATGATTCTATAGATGTTACTGCAAATAATATAAATAAATATTACAAGAATAATGATAAAATTTATTTATCAAGTATGGATGGATTATTGAATTGGATATTAGAAAATTCAAATAATATTGATAATGGATTGTTATTTAAATTCGGAATTTATTTGGTATTAACATCTGTGAATATTGAAGCAGTAAAAATAGGAATTTCTATGATAAGGTTGTTTGATTTTTCTGATAATGAGAATGTTATTAAACTTTTAGAAAAATTAGCATTATGCGATGAATTTACTTTGTATGTTGATATGGCTTTGAGCAATATACCAAATGTTAATGATATTAGATTTATGTTGGTAAAAAAGGTTTATGGATGGGGAAAAATTTATTTAGTTAATTCATTAGAAAATGATGATGAGAGTATAAATGAATGGTTAATAACAAGTGGATGCGATAATGAAATTGGATTAGGATATTTAGCATATGAAGTGGCGAAGAAAATTAATTTGCTAAAAGTTTTAAAAAGAACTAAGTTGTCAGATGAAGAATTTAAAGGAATATGCAATATAATGAAAGGGTTAATAGAAGAAGAGCCTTTTGAAGGGATTTCATTTTATAAAAATTATTTTGAAATATTCCAAGCTTTCTTGGAACATTTTGAAAAGCATATAGATAATGTTGATTATTATAATATTCCAATAATGATATCAAAATTCATATTTAGTAAGAGTAGGAAAAGTCAACAAGATATAGCAATATCAAAGAAAATAGTAGAATTGTTAGATAGTGATGTTGTTTATAATACGTTAAAAAAAGAGATTAGAGAAGAAAGAAATTTAAGACAAGTAATTGAGATATTGAAATCTAATTCAAAAATTAAATTAGATGATGAGATTTTTGAAAGATTCAAAGAAAATCCAGCTGAAAAATATTATTGCTTGGAATATTTATTACGAAAGGATGAATATTTAGATAGAAGCTTAGAGATATTAAGCGATTCAATGAAATTACAAGAACATTATGCAGAACCAAAAGCAATAATGGGACTTTTTGATGGGTATAGTAATAATTTAAGCTTTATAATACAGATATTGAAAGAGTATCCATGCAAAGGAAAAGAATTTATTGTAGCAGGATTAAAATCAAAAACAATGCAACCAAGAAATGCTTCATTAAATACAATAAGAGAATGGATAAATAGGACAAGTATAAAAATAGAAGAGTTGCCGGATGAAATTTATACTGCATTGTTTGAATTAAAAGAAAAAGAAATGATAAAAAAACATAAAGAGATAGTTAATGAATTATTAGGAATAGATGAAGATTTATCAAATTACAAAGAACCTGAAATTTATTGGGATGATGCAGGTAAAGGACTTAATATAGATATATATAGTGATGAAGTGGATGAGTTATTTGAAGCTCAGATAAAAATTAGAGGAATGGATTATTATTCAAAAAATATGGTATATTCTTTGAGTAAAAGTTTAAAAAAATATATAGCATTTGTACAAGGATCTGAATTTGGTAAAGAATATGAAGTGAATATAATAATGAATGAAGAAAATAAAGTACAAAAGATGGAGTGTAGTTGTCCATATCCAAATAATTGCAAACACGAATATGCTGTTATTTTATACATAAGAGATAAATATAAGAATATTTAAAATATTGATGTGATAAATTTAAAATTTTCAAAAAGAGAACCAAAGGATTGACCTTTGATTTTTATGTCTTTTATGGAATATAAAATGAAAATAACACATATTTGCTATCTTTTTTAGAAACAATATGGTATAATATAAATAGATTAAAAAAGTGGGTGATTTTATGGGAATTGGAAGTAAGATAAAGGAATATCGTGAATTAAATAAAATGACACAAAAAGATATTGCAGAGATATTAGGTGTTGAGCCTGGAACAATATCTAAATATGAAGCTGGAACGATTGAACCTAATATAGGATCATTAAAAAGATTGGCAGAAACATTTAATATAACAGTTGATGAATTGATAAATGATAAAGAGAAATTTGATATTTCAAAAATTAATGTGTTAGAAGTTTTGAGAGAACAAAAAAAAATTGGTTTAAAGGGAAATTTATATCATAACACACAAATTATGTTTGCGTATAATACTAATCATATTGAGGGGAGCAAACTAACAGAAGATCAAACTAGATATATTTATGAAACAAATACTATTTTATTTGAAAGCGATACTGTTGCGAGTGTTGACGATATATTAGAAACAGCTAATCATTTTAAATTAGTTGATTATATGTTGGAGATTGCAAATGAAGATTTGAATGAGGATATGATAAAAGAGTTTCATAAAATATTAAAAGAAGGAACTATGGATAGTAGAAAAGAATGGTTTAATGTTGGTGATTATAAAAAGTTGGCAAATGAAGCGGGAAATATGAAAACATCGTCTCCAAAGCAAACGCCAAAAGATATGAAAAAGCTTATGGAATGGTATAATTCATTAGCTAATGTGACGATAAATGAGATAATTGAATTTCATGCTAGATTTGAAAAAATACATCCATTTCAAGATGGTAATGGTAGAATAGGTAGAATAATTGCTTTTAAGGAATGTTTGAAAAATAATATAGTTCCATTTGTTATTATGGATAAGGATAAATTGTTTTATTATAGAGGATTAAAAGAATATCAGAATAAGATTGAAAAGGGATATTTAATTGATACTTGTTTAAATGCTCAAGATCAATATGCAAGAATGATTGAATATTATTTAGGATAATTTCAAAGTGCAATTTTTGATGTTTCAAAGTGCCAAATTTGCACTTTGAAATTGCTTTTGGAAAAATAAAAGAGCTGGTATGCAAAATGATGCATCCAGTTTTTTTGTTTCTATTGTTTATTTTTTTGCGATATGTTATATTAAATGTAGTTTGATATGAGATTAACAAAAGAAAAGAGGAAAAAGCGTGAATAAAGTGGTGGAAGAGAATAAAATTGCACAACAAAATGTTTTAAAAAGTTTTTGCACGAAATTTTTAGGTCAAGAAAGTATAATAATTAAACCAGAGGATATAAATTTTATAAAAGATTGTTTACGAAAAATAGCAACTTATGAAAAAAATATATTAGATGAACAATATGAAGCTTCAAAAGAAAATGAATTAGATTTTGGTTTTGAAGAAATGCAAGATAATATGTTAGGATATTTTAGTAAAGCGCATGGCAATTGTTTTATTAGATTAAGAGATAATATGTATAGCCCAGTACTTTATTCCAGAGATAAACTAGCTAGTACATTCTTATCACAATTAAATAGTGTATTTCATGAATTAAATCATTTCGAACAGGTTTTAAAGATGAAATCTGATAAATATGTTTCATATACTAATTATAGAATGGCTCAGGAAAATGTTGCTAAGTCAAGGAAAATATATAAAGATAATTATGGAATATGCTACTTGAAATGGAAAGTAGATTGGCCGGCAAAAGAAGAGTTGAAGAATTGGTGAAATGTTTAGGAGATAATTATGAATTTAAGGATTTGCTAGAACAAAATAAAATGGTAACGGATAAAGAAGGATATATAGAAAATGTTCATGAGGTGGCACCAAAATTGATACATAAAGAAGGATTTCAAGAGAGCGAAGCAGTTAGAAATCAATTATTACACGAACGTATAGCTAGACGTCCACAATATTTAAAAGAATATCCGATATTAAAGTATAGATATAATGAAGATGGTTCAAGAAAAAAGATTTTGGATATAGTGAATGATTTGTCTGAATATGCAAATGACGGGGAAAAAATAAAAATTCTTATTGAAACTCTTACAGAAGCGGTAGAGGAAGCAACAATAGATGAATTAAAAGAAGTTGAAGCAACTTATTCAGGTTCGGCAAGTTATATATATGAATTTTTATATGATGAAAATGAAATAAGATTTAAGCAAGAAAAAGAAATGATAAGGAATTTGAAGGAACAGAATTTGTTTCCTGGTACTGAAAATGATAAGTTTATTGATCAGAATTTAGAGCAAATTTTGGAGAGTAAATATAAAAGAAGATTTGAAATGCTAGAAATGTATCAAGATGGCAGATATGAGGAAGGATATGAATTAATAAATTACAATTTACAAAAAGGAGTAGATGTACCATTAAGAGAAGATAATGTTTCAGATGTAGAGAATAGTATACGTCATTTATTTGTTAGAGAGAAGTTTATAGATGTGTATAATAAGACAGAGTCTGAGATAGATTTTAAGAATAGGGAATTTAATGAGGATGCTAAAATAAGTTATGTGCTTAATGCGGTTGCAACAGGAAAGATTCCAAGTAGACTTTTTCATAGAGTGGCTAGAACATTTCCGAGATTTACAAGAAATAATTTTAAAGAGTTAGCTACAGTTTTCAAGGTGGCTGAGGATTTAACGTTACCTGGTGGAAAGAATTATGTGACTGAGTTATATAATATTCCAGATGTGCAGAAAATTGTGGAGAAAATGGTTGAATCTGATGTATATAAAGAATTGGTTGAAGAAAGTAAGTTGAGTTCACAACCAGAAAGAAAAACTCAATTGGATTTAGATTATGAAATAGCAGATGAGCATTTACGTTACTTAGAATCTCCAGAAGATGAATTGAGTGAGTTTGTGACAAATGATATTCCTACGATAGGTGAGAATGCGTCAGAAGCGGATAAGGCAATGTGGAAAATTACAACGATTCAAAAAGGATATTTAGTATCAGTTGAAGATGGGGATTGGGCAAGAAGCAGAGAACCGGTGTATTTAAAAAGTAGAAGAGATTTGATAATGGAAGATGCTGTTAGAGAGGCAGTAAGAAGAAATGTTTCTTTTGATCAAGTGCAGGGTGTTAATTTTAAAGAGGAACAAACACAAGATAAAGAAGGAGTTGATCAGGATGACTAGTACGTATAGTAGAGCGTGTACAGAGGCGTTAGCGATTATAGATTGTTTATCAGATGAGGAATATAATAAGATTCCGATTGAGAAGTTGAGATTTTTGGAGAATAATTGCGATTCAAGTTATTTGTTTAAAATTGATTCGGATGTTGAGCTGGCGGAGCAGAATGTTATGGATGAGACTTATGCGATTTTGCTTGCGATTTATAGGGATGATTTTGCAACGGAGAATCAGAGGAAGATTTTGAATACGTTGTTGATTCAGAATTTTAATGAGAAAGAAGAGGAGAAAAAGGAGAAGTATACGAAGTATCAGAAGTTACATGGGGAGGTTCACAAGGTTGAGGAGAGTGTGCCTGAGGTGGCTTTGGTGAGTGTTGAGAAGAAGTGGTATACGAAAGTGTTTGAGTTTGTGAAGAGAATGTTTGGAAAGTGAGAAGAGAGATTTAGGAGAGAAAGAGTGATAGTTGAAAATAAGGTTGAGTGAAGGTGAATGGGGGAGTTGGATGGAAGAGTTACAAGAAATTGTGGCTCTTTTTTTCTTTTGGTGGAGGAGTAGTGGATGATGTTTTTTGAAAAGTCGGATTGAGAAAATTCGATAAAATATGACCAGATTTTGTTAATTTCATTGTCAAATTTTAGAATTTATGGTATAAAGAAGGTGGAATTTTAATTATTGAGGAGATTGAGATGAGGGATTATACAAATAAAGAAGTAAAATATGAAGGATGTCCAGGATGTGCTTTTGCCAAGCACGAATTTGACTTGCCTTGTGGGATAGCTTATGAGAATGAAAGATTTACATTAGCACAAGATTGGGAATTGCCAATTGAAGGTTTTATGATAGTTTCACCAAAGAGACATATTGAAAAATTGAGTGAGCTTTCGAGAGATGAGAGAATTGAAATGTTTGATATAGTTGATAGAACTATTAAGATTTTGAGAGAGAATGGTGTTTGTGAAAATTTCGATGTGATTTTTGAAGAGAGAGCGGATAGACATTTACATGTATGGATTATGCCTAGACATGAATGGATGTTGGAGATTTGCGAGGATATTATTGATAATGTTAAGGTTGTTTGTGATTATGCAAAAGAGAATTTTAGAAATGATAGGGTGTATGAGAAGATTGCTGAGGTTAGTGAGATTGTGAGAGAAGGATTTGAGAAGAGAGAGAAGTAATGGATGATTTAGTAAATTTGGTAGTTACTGCTAGAAGTGAAGCGGAGTGTTTAAATTTTTTGAGGCTAATTTATGAAGGAAAAGAGTATATTTGTGATGATTTGAAGAAGTATGTGAATGAGAATAGATTGAATTTTGATAAGATTTTGAAAAAAATCATAATAAAAAAATACAAATATTGTATATTTTGTTGAGAGAAATAGAAATTTGTGATATAAAATACTATAATATAAAAACTATAATTAAAATAATACATAAGACAAGGAAGAAAAATGAGAAAATTTTTTTATCGAAAAGAAATAGAAATAATTGAGGAATATGAAATTTTTAATCTTGTATTAATCAAAGAAATTAATACAAGACAAGAATATTATATAGATAAAGATTTGCTTAGTTATGAACCATTAACTGAAAAAAGTATAAATATTAGTTACATTAATTGGGGGAATACAAAATGTTAGAATTTATTGACAAGTTAGATGGAAATAGGTGGGAAGAACTTTGTGACAGTTGTTATAGAAAGCGATATCAGAAAGATAATTATCAATATATACCAGCAGAATATCAGGGAGATTGTGGAATAGAAGGATATACTAAAACAGGAATAACATATCAATGTTATTATCCAGAAAAAAATTATAATGATGATGAATTATATGAACATTTGAGAGATAAGATGACAACTGATATACAAAAATTGATTGACAATGAAAAAAGATTAAAAGCAATTGGTGTTGATAAAGTCATCGAGTGGCATTTTGTGATTCCAGAATATAGAGATAAAAGAATTTTGGAGCATGCTGAAAAGAAAAGAAAAGAAGTATTAGAAAAGAAGAAACAGAAGAAGTTAGATTATATTTCAAAAGATTTTAAAATTACAGTGAAAGTTATGGAGGATTTTAGAGAAGAACTATATTTTTTAATAAAAACAGAGAAAGACTATAAATTAGATTTAGCTTTAAAACACACAAGGCAAAATATAGATTGGAAAAAATGTGATTCCGATAAAGTGAAGAATATAGAAAGAAAAATCAGAAGTTTATTATCAAGTCAAAACTCAATAATTGATGAAGATAAATTAAATGAATTAGTGAATTTGTATGTGGATTATTATCTGAAAGGTATAGAATTATTTAACACTATACAAGATAAATTACCAGAACAATATGAAGATTTAGTAAATATTGAATATACATATGGAGATGATATAAAGCAAAAATGTTTAAGTAATAATGATAAAACATGTAATAAGAGTATTTTCGATGAAATTATTAGAAATTTTGAAAAAGATTTAAAGGAGGAATACAAGGATTTATGGACAATGGCAAGTATTAAGGAAATAAAGAATGATTTAATAGGAAAGTGGTTGGCAGAATGTCCATTGAGTTTTGTAGAATAAAAGGGTATGAGTAATGAATTAGATTTTAAAGAATTAAAATTTGTTGAAAGACCTAAAGCGATACCATATAATTATAGAATTAGCTATAGAGTAGCTCAAATTGTATTAATAATAGGTAAAACTGTAACAAGAGGTGGATGCTCATTTTTAAAAATACAAATTATTTCGCAAGCGCTAAAGAGTAATGAAAATTTTAAAGAATTATTAAAATTCACAAAAGAACAATCACTATTTGGTAATATTATTAAATTCGATCCGGCAATAAATAAAGCAATAGAATATGCTTTAACAGATGGAATTTTAGAAAAACAAAAAGATGGAAAATTTAAATTAACTACTTTAGGTAAACAAATATTTAAAGAAATAGATGAAGATAATACTTTAATGTGTATAGAAAAGAAGAATATTGAAGAAATTGCTGATAAGATAAACGAAAATAAAATTAAAGAAATCTTAAATTTATGGGGGAATTATAGTGCTAAAAATAAATAGGTTAAAAATAATTATAACTACGGCACAAAAGAAATTTGGTTTTGATGAGAAATTTAATGAAGGAGTAAATCTTATATCAAGTTATGAGAATACAAAAGGGAAAAGTTCTATAATAGAATCTATATATTATTGTTTGGGAATAGAAGAGTTAATAGGTGGAAGAAATGATAAAGTTTTAAAATCAGTTTTTAGAAGTAAAATAGAATTTAATAATATAGAATATGTTCCTTTAGATTGCAAATTTTATTTAGAGATAGAAAATTCGAAAAGAGAAGTTGTTACAATAAATAGAAACACAAATAAGATTTCTATGCAAAATAGTAAATTAATAACGGTATATGAGGGAAATATAGATGAAAGCATGTCAGGAAAGAGTAACTTTGAGGAATATTATACTAATTTGCCAGGAGCAGCAACACATGAAAGAGGATTTCATGTGTTTTTGGAAAATTTTTTAGGTTGGAAATTACCAGAGATTCCAACATATGATGAGGTCGAACGAAAATTATATATGCAAGTAGTTTTTGCTTCTATGTTTATTGAACAAAAAAGGGGTTGGGCAGATATTTTAATAGGAATACCAAATATATTTAAAATAAAGGAACCAAAAAAAAGAGTAGTAGAATTTTTGTTGGGATTAGATACTATTGAAGTTGAGAAGAAAAAAGCATATATAAAGAAAATGGAAGAAGACATAAATCTTAAATGGAAAAATTTATATGAAGATGCAATAGGAGAAATGAAGAAAATCAATTGTAATTCAAATGATATTTATTTAAAGCCTAGGATATTGCTAGATAATTATGTAGAGACTTTGAATATACAAGTGGAAGAAAATGAACAATATACAGATATAAATGAAAAAATAAATAGATTAAATGATGAGATAACTAATTTAAAGCAAACGAAACCAAGAGTTGGAATGGTAAATGATAAAATTCAAATAGAACTTGAAGAAAATAAAGAAAAACTTAATTCACTTGAATTAATGCTAATTAAAGAATATGAAAAAGAAAATGAAGAAAAATTTGGATTAAATAAATTGAATAAAATATTAGAAAATGTTAATCTAGATTTAAATAATAATAAGGATGCTAAAAAAATAATGGAGCTAGGTTCTATAAAAAATACAAGTATAGGTAAAAAGGTATGCCCATTATGCAATAGCAAAATTGAAGATAGTTTATTGTTAAGTCAAAAAAATTATAATACTATGAGTATTGAAGAAAACATTGAACATTTAAAACAGCAGAAGAAATTAATAGAATATGCTATAGATAATAGAAAACTAAATATAAGTAATTATCGTGATAATAGAACTAAAATAAAATCTGAGATTATTAAATTAAGAAGAATTATTAGAAGCCAAATAAATGACTTATATGAAAAAGATGAGAGTTTATCGGAAACAAGCATATATACAAAAGTAGATTTACAAAATCAAATGGAAGAATTTGAATTATTAAAAGAAAAATATTTTGAATATAAAAGGAAATTTTATGATTTGTCAGAAGAACTAAAGAAGGTATTAAATGAAAAAGAAGAATTGCCTAAAGATAAATTTACTGAGAGAGATAAAGAAAAAATATCTAAATTTGAGAAATGCTTTAAGGAAAAAATAGAGAAGTATGGATATAAAAGTGAAAATGTATCTAATATTCAAATTTCAATGGATAAACTAATTCCAACTATAGATGGATTTGATATGAGATTTGATAATTCTGGTAGTGATAATATTAGGGCAATTTGGGCATATACGATATCACTATTAATAGTTTCTAGAGATATGGCAGGAAATCATCCTAATATACTGATTATAGATGAGCCAATGCAACAAAGTGTCATTGAGGAAGATTTATTTTCTTTTATTGAAGATTTGAATAGAATAAGCAACGGAATACAAGTTATTATAGGAATGACACTTGGAAATGAAAAGATTAAAGAAAAAATAAAGGAATATAATAATATAAATGTGATTTTGTTAAAAGATAAAGCTATAAAGCCGATTGAAAAAATATAATAATTAGATTACTGAAAAATTAAAATATATATCTTAAGAAAATTTGATTGTATGTAAGAGTTCCATAAAAATGGTTACTTAAAAAAGAAAAGTCCATATTTACTGGAGTTTTTCACATTTTTATAGGTTTAAAATAGATATGTCACACTTATATTGAAAATAAAATAAATATGATGTATAATAAAAAAGTCCTATAAAAGTAGTTGTAGGAGATTTAGATTACTGCAATGTCAAGTACTAATTTAATATTTATATTGACGATTATGTCAACTTCAATATTATATAGTGATTGTATTGCATAGATTATGAATATGTCAATTAATGAACTTGATTTGTTCATATATCTAACCTCCATTATATTATACCATATTATTCTTGGTAAGGAGGAAAAGCAGATAACATAGAAATATGTTAGGAACACTTCAGGTCTGCCAATCTATAAGGATTTCTGCGTTCCGATTGGTAGGCCTTGAAAAGGAGAAAATATGAAAAAAAGAAAAGTATATAAAAATAAAGGATATACTCATTTTGATACAAGAAAGCCAGAGTATTGGAAGTATATAAATGATATAAGAAATCCAGAATGGATAGAAAGGCATGCTTTTTATCCATTTATTCATTATCAAGAAGAAAGAAATAAATTTAATGGCGATAAGATAGTACCAAAATCACCAAGAGATATAAGATATTCTTCACATATAGATAGATATATTTACGAATATTATAATGATATATTATCAAAAAAATACAATAAATATGCAAAACAATTAGGAATAAACCAAGCAGTTATTGCTTACAGAACAAATTTAAATAAGAACAATATACACTTTTCAAGTGATGTTTTTAAATTTTTAAATAAACAAGAAAATGCATTTATTATAGTGTCAGATTTTACTAATTTTTTTGATAGTTTAAATCATCAATATTTAAAGGATAGATTAAAAGAAATATTAAAAGTTGATACATTACCAAATGATTATTATAAAATATTTAAGAGCATAACTAAATATTCTTATATTGAGTATAATGATATACTAAATGAATTGCATTTAAAACATAAAGAACTAACTAAATTACATAAAAAAAGGTTATTTGATATAGAACAGTTTAGGAAATTTAAACAGGGGAAAGTTCATGTTAATAAAGAATCATATGGAATGGTACAAGGTTCTGCTATTAGTTCAGTTATGTCAAATATATATATGATAAAATTTGATAAATTGGTAAATGACATAGTAACATCAAATAATGGAATTTATAGAAGATATTCGGATGATATTATTATAATAATTCCTAATATAGCTGGAGTAAAAGAAGTATATAATAAGATTATGAATATGAAGGACAAAATTCCTAATTTAATAATGAGCCCAGAAAAGACAAGTTGTTTTATAAAAAGAAAAGATAGCATTACTAGTGTGGATATATTAAAGAATAAAGTTTTAAAAGAGAATACTATTATTAATTATCTTGGATTTTCGTATGATGGAAAGTGTGTGAAAATAAGAGAAAAAACAGTAGCAAAATATTATAGAAAGATGTACGCTAGAATAAAAACAATAAATAGATGGACAGTAAAAACAGGAAATAACATAGGACGAAAAAAATTATATAAGCAATATTCTTATTTAGGAAAGAGAACGAAAGATATAAAGAAAGGTAATTTCTTAACTTATGTAGATAGATCTAAAAAGGAATATGGTGATTTAGGGAGAATGGAAGAACAAGTAAAAAACAGTTGGAAATACATGAGTAATAGACTAGTAAAAATAAAAAAATAAGTCAAATAAAAATGGAAGTAGGAATACTTCTATTTTTTTGTAAAAATATAGAAGTATTTGTTGAGAAAAAAGAGGTTATGTGATATAAAATAAACAAGATATTATATGTAATGGAGGAAACTTATGGAAAATAAAAATGTAAGAGAAAGAGAAGAATTACATAAAGCAATATGGTCAATAGCAGACGACTTAAGAGGTTCTGTTGATGGTTGGGATTTCAAACAATACATATTAGGAATAATGTTTTATAGATACATATCAGAAAATATGACTAATTACATAAATGAAGGCGAAAGAAAAGCAGGAGATAATAATTTTGATTATGCAAAATTGACAGATGAAGAAGCAGAAACAATTAGAAAAGAAATGGTAAATGAAAAAGGATTTTTTATATTACCATCAGAATTATTTGCTAATGTATGTAAAAGAGCTAAAGATGATGAAAATTTAAATGAAACATTAGAAAGAATCTTTAATAATATTGAAAACTCAGCAAAAGGAGCAGAAAGTGAAGAAGACTTTGCAGGCTTATTTGATGATATTGATGTTAATAGTAACAAATTAGGAGCAACTGTTGCAAAAAGAAATGATAAATTAGTAAAAATATTAGATGGTATTGCTAATATTCCACTTGGAAATTATAAAGATAATTCAATAGATGCTTTTGGAGATGCTTATGAATTTTTGATGTCAATGTATGCATCCAATGCTGGAAAATCAGGAGGAGAATTTTATACACCTCAAGAAGTAAGTGAATTATTAACAAGATTAGCGATTGTTGGAAAAACATCAGTTAATAAAGTATATGATCCAGCTTGTGGATCTGGTTCTTTATTATTAAAATCTGCAAAAATATTAGGAAAAGACAATGTAAGAAACGGATTTTATGGACAAGAAATAAATTTAACTACATATAACCTTTGTAGAATAAATATGTTTTTACATGATATAGATTATGATAAATTTGATATAGCATGTGAAGATACATTAGTTTCTCCTCAACATTGGGATGACGAACCATTTGAAGTTATAGTTTCAAATCCACCATATTCTATAAAATGGGCTGGAGATGATAATGCAGTACTTATAAATGACCCACGTTATTCACCAGCAGGTGTATTAGCACCAAAATCAAAAGCAGATTTTGCATTTATAATGCATTCACTTTCATGGCTTGCAACAAATGGCACAGCGTCAATAGTTTGCTTTCCAGGTATTTTATATAGAGGTGGAGCAGAACAAAAAATAAGAAAATATTTAATTGATAATAACTTTGTAGATTGCATTATACAATTACCAGACAATCTGTTCTTTGGAACATCAATAGCAACATGTATAATGGTTTTAAAGAAAAGTAAAAAAGATAATAGTACATTATTTATAGATGCAACAAAAGAATGTGTAAAAGTTACAAATAATAATAAACTAACAGATGAAAATATAGAAAATATTGTTAAAATTTTTACGGATAGAAAAGATATTGATTATGTTTCAAAATTAGTTTCAAATAAAGAGATAGGAGAGAATGATTATAATTTGTCTGTTTCTACTTATGTTGAGAAAGAAGATACTAGAGAGAAAATTGATATTGATGTTTTGAATAAGGAAATAGATGAGATAGTTGCAAGAGAAAATGTACTTCGTGAGGAAATAAAGAAGATTATTGGAGAGATAGAAAAAAATGATGAATAAATGGGAAGTTGCAAGATATTTAATAGATGCAAAAAAAAACATAGATTCCATAATGTACATAAATAAAAATATATATGAACTCAATAATATAGATGTAAGTTTGAAGATTAGGGATGTTATGCAATCATTTTACCTAAATCTTAGTTATGTTCTTGATGAAAAATACAACAAAGGAGATAAGAAACAAAGTATTTGTAGAAACAATAAGATTATTGAGAGTATATATTATGAAAGAGATAAAGATAAGGCACACAAGGATAGTAATTATAAAAGAACAAAATATGACTCAATAGAGGAAATAATTGAATCAATGAAAAAACAAATATTTGAGGTTAGAAAAAAATGTGAAGACATAATTGCTAAAGAAGTAACATTAGATTTTGTTCCTCATGACAAAGAATTGTTTAGAATTGTAAATGGAATAAATAGAGAAAAAGAAGATAAGATTTGCAGAAAAAAATATTTTATATCAGATAGTCTAAACGAAAATAATATTACAAGAAAGATTTTTTATGATACTGAGGAATTAAAAGAAAATAGAGAAAAAGATAAGTATGCAGTAATAATGAAAGATGGAATAAATATATATGAAGGAATACAAGAAAGACAAGATGCTTGTATAAAAGTAAATGTATTAAATAATACCAACATTTGGGTACAGTTTAATAGTAAAAGTAAAAAAAAGATAGAAAAACTAATTAAAACTGGATTGGTTAACAAATATTGTATACCATTAAGTTATGAAGAAATGTCACAAGAGCAGTGGAAAGTATTTAATAAAATCATAAAGAATGAAGAAGGTGAAAAAATTGAATAAGTTAAAAGAACTAATAAAGGAATTATGTCCTAATGGAGTTAAATATAAAAATATTCAAGAACTTTGTAAAATTTCTAGAGGAAAAGTTATGTCTAAAGATTTTATTAAGTCTAATGCTGGAGAATATCCTGTATATTCTTCTCAAACAGAAAACAATGGTGAACTTGGTAAAATTTCAACATATGATTTTGATGGTGAATATTTAACATGGACAACAGATGGCGCTAATGCAGGCTCAGTTTTTTACAGGAAAGGAAAATTTAGTGTAACAAATGTATGCGGATTGTTAGAGATAAAAAGTAAAGTAATGATCCCCAAATTCTTATATTATGTTTTATCTATTGAAGCCCCTAAATATGTCAATGCTGGAATGGGGAATCCTAAACTTATGAGTAATGTAATGGCAAAAATAAGAGTTGCTGTACCTCCGTTGGAGGTACAATGCGAAATTGTCCATATTTTGGACGATTTCACATTACTTTCAGCAGAGCTTTCAGCAGAGCTGAAAGCAAGAAAAAATCAGTATAATTATTATTTGGAAAAATTGCTATGCAATGATAAAAATGCTAAAATATATAAATTAAAGGAATTATGTGTTTTTTTCAATGGGGATAGAGGCAAGAATTATCCTAAAGTATCTGAAATGGTAAATAAGGGTGTTCCTTTTGTGAATGCAGGAGATGTAAATAGAGTTATCGATTATAAAAATTGTAATAAAATAACATTAGAAAAATATAATTCTATGAATGGAGCAAAATTAAGAAAAAATGATATTTTATATTGCTTAAGAGGTTCAACAGGAAAAAATGGTATATATGAATTAGATGAAGGTACTGTAGCATCTTCTTTAGTTGCAATACGTGTTAATAGTATAATTAATTACAAATATTTATATTATTTATTAAATAGTTCGTTAGAAAGGCGACAAAGATATAAATCTGATACAGGTGCAGCTCAACCCAATTTATCTGTGCAAAGTATTAGCAACTATGAATTTCCTGTTCCTAACATGGAAGAACAAAATAAAATTGTGAATATCTTAGACAAGTTTGAAAAATTATGCAATGACATTTCACAAGGTCTACCAGCCGAAATAGAAGCAAGACAGAAACAATACGAATATTATAGAGACAAGCTATTAACATTTAAGGAGTTAAAAGTAAATGAATAAATATAATGTAGTAATGGAAATGAACGATTCCACAGTAGTAACAGAATATGAACCAGTAAAAAGAAAATCAGACAGCTATCAAAGTGAGCAAGCATTAGAAAACGAATTTATAAGAATGCTTACAGAGCAAGGATATGACTATTTAGAAATTCACGATTCAGAATCATTAATAAAAAATCTTCGTACTCAACTAGAAATAGTAAATGATTATAAATTTACAGATAGCGAATGGGACAGATTTTTCAATGATTCTATTGCAAATAACAATGATGGAATAGTCGAAAAGACGAGAAAAATACAAGAAGATAATATTCAAGTTTTAAAAAGAGATGATGGAACAAGTAAAAATATAACTTTAATAGACAAAAAATGTATTCATAATAATAGATTACAAGTTATTAATCAATATGTAGAAAATAGTGGAAACTATGACAATAGATATGATGTTACAATATTAGTAAATGGACTTCCTTTAGTACATATAGAATTAAAAAGAAGAGGAGTAGCACTAAAAGAAGCATTTAATCAAATCAACAGATATCAAAGAGATAGCTTTTGGGCAGGAAGTGGATTATATGAGTATATTCAAATATTTGTAATTTCAAATGGTACAAGTACAAAATATTATTCAAATACAACAAGAGAAAGTCATATAAAAGAACAAACATTAACTAGAAATAAAAGTAAAAAAACAAGCAATAGTTTTGAATTTACATCATATTGGGCTGATAGCAACAATAAAGTAATATCTGATTTAGTTGATTTTACAAGAACATTTTTTGCTAAACATACAATTTTAAATATATTAACAAAATATTGTGTATTCACATCAGAAGAATTACTACTTGTAATGAGGCCATATCAAATTGTTGCAACAGAGAGAATATTAAATAGAATTCAAGTAGCAACAAATTATAAGAAGATGGGAACAATTGAAGCAGGTGGATATATTTGGCATACTACTGGATCAGGGAAAACATTAACATCATTCAAAACTGCACAATTAGCAAGTAAATTAGAATATATTGACAAAGTATTATTTGTTGTAGACAGAAAAGATTTGGACTATCAAACAATGAAAGAATATGATAGATTCCAAAAAGGAGCAGCAAATGGAAACAGAAGTACAAAAGTACTTCAAAAGCAATTAGAAGATACAACATCAAAAATAATAGTAACAACAATTCAAAAATTAAGTGAATTTGTAAAAAGAAACAAAAATCATCCAGTATATCAAAAACATATGGTATTGATATTTGATGAATGCCATCGTTCTCAATTTGGAGATATGCACAAAATGATAGTACAAAACTTCAAAAATTATCATTTATTTGGATTTACTGGAACACCAATATTTGCAAAAAATGCAGGGAGAACAACAAATCCAGATTTCTGCACAACAGAGCAGGCATTTGGAGAAAAATTACATACATATACAATAGTAGATGCTATAAACGATGGAAATGTATTACCATTTAGAATTGATTATATAAACACAATAAAAGCCAAAGAAGGAATGACAGATAAAGAAGTAGAGGCAATAAATACAGAAGAAGCACTATCATCACCAGAGAGAGTATCAAATGTAGTTTCATACATAATAGAACACTTTGATCAGAAAACAAAAAGAAATTCATTTTATGATTTAAAAGGACAAAGAGTAAATGGATTCAACTCAATGTTTGCAGTAGCTTCAATACCAATGGCAAAAAAATATTATTTAGAATTTAAGAAGCAATTAGAAGAAAAACAAAAAGATTTAACAATTGCTACAATTTATTCTTATGCACAAAATGAAGAAGATACTTCAGATGGAATATTAGATGACGAAGGATTTGAAACTAATTTATTAGATAAAAGTTCAAGAGAATTTTTAGACTTTGCAATAGATGAATACAATAAAAAATTCAAGACAAATTTCTCATCAGAAGGAAACGGATTCCAAGACTACTATAAAGATTTATCAGATAAAGTAAAACATAGAGAAATTGACTTGCTAATAGTAGTGAATATGTTCTTAACAGGATTTGATGCAACTACATTAAACACATTATGGGTGGATAAAAATCTAAAACAACATGGACTAATACAAGCTTATTCAAGAACAAATCGTATATTAAATTCAGTAAAAACTTATGGAAACATTGTATGCTTTAGAAACTTACAAGAGGCAACAAATGATGCAATAGCATTATTCGGAGATAAAAATGCAACAGGAATTGTATTACTAAAATCTTATGAAGATTATTATTATGGATATGAAGACGATAATGGCAAAAAGCAAATAGGATATGAAGAAAGAATAGCAATGTTATTACAAAAATATCCACTAGGAGTACAAATTGTTGGAGAAAAAGCTGAAAAAGACTTTATAGCGTCAATAGGAAATATATTAAGATTAAGAAATATATTATCATCATTTGATAAATTTGCAGGAAACGAAATATTATCTGAAAGAGATTTTCAAGACTACACAGGAATGTATGTTGATTTATATCAAAAATATAAACAAAAAGATGATGGAGAAAAAGAAAGCATAAAAGATGATATAGTATTTGAAATGGAACTTGTAAAACAAGTAGAAGTAAACATAGACTACATTTTAATGCTAGTTGCAAAATATCATCAATCTAATTGTGAAGATAAAGAAATACTTGGAACTATTGATAAAGCTATAAAATCAAGTTTAGCACTTCGTTCAAAGAAAGAATTAATAGATGGATTTATTTCAAAAATAAATGCAGATACAAATGTTATGGATGATTGGGGTAAATTCGTAAAAGAACAAAAAGAAACAGACTTAAAGAAAATAATTAATGATGAAAATTTGAATGAAGAAGAAACTAGAAAGTTTTTAGATAATGCTTTTAGAGATGGACAAGTTAAAACAAATGGAACAGATATAGAAAAAATATTACCACCTATGAGAAGATTTGGCGGAGGTAATAGGGCAGAGAAAAAAGAAAATATTATAGTTAAAGTTAAGAAGTTTTTTGAAAAATATTTTGGACTTGGAACTGCTGATAAAAATGATGATGGATTTGAGTATACTGATATTTATAAAGAAAATGATAATTTAAGTTTTGTAGCTGAGAATAGAGAGATGTATAATATCGAGAAATAATTAAGAATTGAATAGCGAAAGAATTGGTATCAATGATATTTTTATGAAGGTGAAAGAGGAAAATGAAAATAAAAGGAATTTTTTATAAAAGTTTAGAAGAAAATCCAGAAGAACCTTACAATTATTGTATATTGGAAAGAAATGAATTTGAACATGAGTTTGATCAAAACATAACAGTCAAAGATTTTATATATTTTATTGTTAATCAATACTGCTATGAATGTAATTATGGGGATATATGTTGTGAAATGATTTCTTTTTTCAAAAAAGAATTTGAATTTAGATTTTCTTTGAGTAAAAAGAAACTAAATGAAAGATTAATAGATGTATTTGAATATCGAATTAAAAGAAATAAGCCAATTATAATGATGGATGTTCCAGAATATATAGGTGGAGGATGTTGGGGAGAATCAAATGGACTTAGGTATTATATTAATTCTAATGAGAATATTCATACATATGAACCACATGTTCATGTAAAAACTTTTTCAAAAGAATATACAGATAGGATTAAAATTATTGAATGTGAAATTATGGAAGCTAAAAATAATAATAAACAATTATCGAGTGAACTTAGAAAAAGGGCTGTTGCTTTTATAAAAAAGAAACAAATATATTTTTTGGAAAAATGGAATGATCATACTAATTGCTCTTATATTGTAGATATTGAAAAATATAAAAATACTGGAGATATAGAGTATATAGCTAAATAGATAACTAGAATTTAATAAGTATAGGATAAAAGAAGAATTTAAAATACTTATTAATGAAAAATATGATATAAAGTTAGATAAAGCCCTGAAGAATTTTGAGGAATAAAGATAGTTTATGAGAAATCAAAAGAAATTTTGGAAGATGAAAAAGCTGTATATAAAAGTAAATTTATTGTGTTATAAAAATAAGTGTTTATTAAATTGACAAATGATATGAAAATTCATATAGAGGTGATACGATACTATGGAGCTAACATGTGAAGGTATTGATAAGGAGATAAAGCGAAAATTTATAAATAAATTAAATAGAAATTGCAAAAATGGTTTGATAAAATTAGAAGAAAATAATGTTAAGCATAGAGAAACATTAGGTTTGCTAAATCAGTCATATAATACAATAAGGAATGCAGAGATGAATTTAAAAAAATATAATTTTGTTGATGCTAATTCATTGTTAAGAGCTGCATTAGAATATATGATAATGGCTGTAATGATAGAAGAGGATGAAAGAATTTTTAATGAATTTGTGATATTGCCTTCAATAGATAATCCGTTGAAAAGAAAATATACAATTGTAAATACTTTGATATGTAAATTTGCTGAAAAAATAAAAGTTATCTCTACAGAAATTTTTGAGGAGTCTACGTCAAAAGATGTACAGAATTTATTTATAGAAGTATATGACTTATTGTGTAAATATACTCATGCTAGTTTAGTAGTAAGTATATTTAAAGAGATTACAATGGATGAAGAAAAAGAAATATTAAAATTATTGATGAGTTATGTGTTGTATTTTGTAAAAATAATATTATTGGATACTATTATTTATTTAAATAATGGTAATGGAATGCATATAACTGTATATACGTTAGTCGGGTGTATGATTTTAAATTGGCAAAAAATTTCTTTGATTGTTAATAAAAATAATGTGGATATGAAAAAGTTTACGAAGTTATTGTACTGGGATACTGTAAATAATGAATTGTTTAAATCTTTTAATAAAAAAATAAAAGATTTGGTAAATGATGAAATTAATATGATAGATAGAAATGATATAGTTAAATTTATAGATAATTTTATAAGTAGTTAAGAAGATGTAGTAAAAATTTTGATATTGTTTTAGTATGTTTATATATTAAAAAATGTATTACATGTGTATTGAAAGTACAGATTTTTACATACATGAAGAAAATGGATGAGTAGAAGTAAGTATAGATTGGAGAAAAAATGGCGATTGGAAAGTTAGAAGAAGTGGATATTAGAGAATTGTGGAAACATGAACAATATGATTTTTCGGAATGGTTATCTAAAAAAGAGAATATAGAGAATTTGAATGATATACTGGGATTGACACTCGTTGATATAAGTAAAGAAACCTATGTTGGCTCATATAGATGTGATTTGTTTGCAAAAGATGAAACAACAGGAATAAAGGTTATAATAGAAAACCAACTCGAAATGTCTAATCACGATCACTTAGGCAAAATAATTACATACGCATCAGGATTGGATGCTAGGGTTATTGTATGGATTGTAAAAGAAGCGAGAGAAGAGCATAGAAGTGCTATTGAATGGTTAAATAATAATACTAATAGTAACATTAATTTTTTCTTGATAGAAATTCATGCGTATAAAATAGGAAATTCAGATAATGCACCTATGTTTCAAGTTATAGAACAACCAAATGATTTTATAAAAAATAATAAATCAACTAATAGCAATGATACTATGAATAAATCACAATCACAAAGATTGGAGTTTTGGAATCAGTTTAATAATTTTCTTATTGAAAGAGGAAAGCCTTTTAATATTAGAAAAGCTACAACAGATCATTGGTATAATGTTGCAATAGGAACTAGTGATGCTCATATAGATATTACATTGGTAAATAAAGATTCAGTAATAGGCATAGAACTATATATAACAAATAATAAAGAATTATTTGATAAGTTATATCAAAAGAAAGATGAAATAGAGGCAGATTTAGGATTAGAATTAGACTGGAGAAGGTTAAATAATAGTAAAGCTTCAAGAATAGTTACTTTTATAAAAGGTTTAAATTTTGATAACCATAGTAACTATAATGAATTAATGAATAAAACAATTGATTTAGCTGTATTGATGAGAGATACATTTAAGAAATATATAAATTAATAATACATAAGAAAAGCAAAATATTAATGTATAATAATACAGGATTATTTTGCTTTTTTAATAAGAGAGGAGAAACATAGAATGTTTATAGGTAGAAATAAAATAGAGATAATAAATGAAGAAGATAATATAAAAAGGGAAGTAATATATAAAAAGCCAGAAATCTTAATGATAGATTGTGATAAAGAAGAAAGTGATAAAATAAAAGAAAAGGGATTTAATATTGAATTAGGAACTTTTGGAAAAAAGTATAAAATAATAGATCAGTATGGCAATAAAAAAGTTGCTTTGAATAATAAAATAGGTAATATTATAGAAAAAGATATAGTTGTAATAGATATGAAACAAAGAAATACAAATGAGGAATATAATCTAGAAGATTTAGAAAATTTGGAAGATGGAACTTATATAACAACTCATGAAAGACAAAAGGAATTTAATCCAATTAATATATCATCAAAATTCTATGTAGAAGAATTTGAAAAATTAAGAAATAAGGATAGTATAACTATAATTTTTGCAGATAGAGAAATAAAAGAAAGTTATGACATAACTACATGGAAAAATAGATGTTATAGTAATCAATATGAAACGATATCTAATTATGATTTCTTACCATTTAATATAAATCCCTCAGAAAGGCATTTTGAAACTCAAAAATTTAATATTGTTGCAGAAGGAATATTTAAAGACATTTTCAAAAATTATAAAGGAAAAATATCTAGCAGATGTACATTTTACATTAATAATTATGAAAATAAAAATACAGCAAAATTGTTAGAAAATATATATGGCGATTTAATAGGATATTTTCAACTTTTTGAAGATAAAAATGGAATAAAAAATACATTAATTGTATTGCCACAATGTGAAAATAAGAGCTTAATAATAGAAAATATACTAATGGAAATTTTACCGTTCTTTTATCCAGAAATATTTAAAGATTTTGTTAAAGATACCTGGATGGATAAAGAAGAATATATGTTACCAGAAATAAAAGATATTATTAAAGAAAAAGAATATATAGAAGAAGAATATAAAAAAAGGTTAGATGAAATTAATCAAAGGATAAAAGAGAAACAAGAAGAAATCAAATATTTATATAATATAATAAGTTCTACTGGAACAGGGGATAAACTAGTAGAAAATATAATAAAATGCTTGGAATATCTGGAATATACAAAAGTAGATGACTGGGATAAGGTACGAGAAGATGATGAAAAAGAAGAGGATATACATATTTATAAAAATGAAAAAGAATATTTTATAGCCGAAGTAAAGGGGATAAATGGACCTGCAATTGAGGATGATTGTAATGTTATTGTAAAATATAAATCTAGGAATTGTTCTAAGCTGAAAATTCCAAGCATACATGGAATTGTATTTGTAAATTATCATAAAAATGTTGAACCAAACCAAAGGGAAGAATTAGGTTTTACTTCAAAAGAGATAAAAGATGCTATAAGAGATGAGTATACTCTAGTAGGTACTTATGAATTATTTAAAGCTATAAGATTGTGCCAAGAGAATATAATAAGTAAAGAGAGTATAAGAAAAGCTCTAGAAACACCAGGAATTTTTAAAGCAATTCCTATATCTTTTGAACAAATTGGAAAAATAGAGAATATATTAGATAAAATTAATGTTATATGTATACCTTTAGAGTGTGACAAAATAAAAGTAAATGATGAATTATTAATAATAGAAGACAATAATTATTATAAAGCAAAAATAGTAAGCATGATGGTAAACGAAATTGGTGTTGAAGAATCAAAAAAGGGAGATAAGGTAGGAATAAAAATAGATAAAGATATACCAAAAGTAAAATCAGCACAAATATATTTAATAAAATAGGTGTAATATGAAAGAAAGCAAAAAACAAATATTAGAGGATTTAAACAATAGAGTTATACAATACCAAAATAGTATGACAAAAATAATAAAGAATGATAAAACTTTACACACAAAAACTGTAATAATCAATACTATCTTACAAAGAAGTTTATCAATTATTGATGCATATCAAAGATTATTGACAAGCAATAATGTATTAATACTAAATTCTTTAATGCGTCTGCAAATAGATAATTGTATTTTTATTTATGGCATATATTTATTATGCAATGATGGAAATGATATTGCAGAGATATATAAAGATATATTTATTAATAGAAAAAGATTATTTGAATATAAAATCAATAAAAAAGAAAAACTATATGATACATTTATTATAGAAAGAATTAATAATGATATTCCAAATTTTAAAGAATTATATGAATTTTGTTGCAGATTTATACATTATTCAGATACAGCGAGCTATTTAACTATGGAAGCTAAAGAAGAATTAATTATTGAATTTAATCTTTCAACCAATTATAGACGTTTTAAAAAACAAACTATTATTAATGGAAAGAGTTTTGTTGAAGTGAGTAAACTTGTATTAATAATGATTAGCAAGTATTGGAATAATATTGATTTAGGAAAACCTTTAATTTAAAGCAAACAATTGAATAATTAAAAATATAATATATAAATAAAATAAAAATTTAAAGGGGCGATTTTAACACCAAAAGTGATGAAATTGTCCTTTATTAAATACCTTATATATTTTTTATAAATTTGAAAAAACTTTGGAAAACATATTTAATTAATTATCAGTACTACCACCAATCAACTGCACCCCATCACAAAATCCATTTCTATAATACTTTTCATTCCAATAATCACAATAATCTAAAAAATTATCATCAAGTTTATGTAATTG
>USQZ01000022.1 GCA_900556975.1 uncultured Clostridium sp.
AAAGACTTGCTAAACTTGCTGGTGGTGTTGCTGTTATTGAAGTTGGTGCTGCTACTGAAGTTGAGATGAAAGAGAAAAAATTGAGAATTGAGGATGCTTTGTCTGCTACTCGTGCTGCTGTTGAAGAAGGTATTGTTGCTGGTGGTGGAACAGCTTATATTAATATAATTCCAAAGGTTGAAGAATTACTAAAAGAAGTAAAAGATGATGAAAAAATTGGTGTTAAAATTATATTAGCTGCATTGGAGGAGCCTGTTAGACAAATTGCTGCTAATGCTGGATTAGAAGGCGCTATTATTTTGGATAAAGTTAAATCAAGCAAAGTTGGAATTGGATTTGATGCTAAGAATGAAGAATATGTAGATATGAAAAAATCTGGAATAGTTGATCCAACTAAAGTTACAAGATCTGCTCTTCAAAATGCAGAAAGTATTTCTTCAATGATATTAACTACTGAATCATGTGTTGTTAATAAAAAAGAAAAATCTTGTGGATGTGGCGGACATGGCGAAGGTGCTAGAATGCCAACAGAGATGGGATATTAATAGAAAATCATAAAATGAGTTAATTCGATTTGTAATTAATATATAATTTTAAAGTCGAGAGATAAAATTTCTAGACAATATATAAATGCTACAAAAAAATCTTCTTTGTTAGTTTATTGCTAACAAGGAAGATTTTTGCTTAATAGAGATATTTCTATTAAAGATGTAGAGCTAATTTGCTATATATAAAAAATGATGTGACGAACAAATACGTGGACATTTGTAAAAATTTATAATTATTATAATGTCTACTTTTGCTCTAGTGAGAAAAGAAATCCCTTAGCAAGTGCTAAGGGATTAATAAAGGATTTGGAAATTGATACTATGTTTTAATTAGCATCCACAGTTTCTGTTACCACCGCAACAACAACAGATTATTATTAAAAGTAATACGATCCATAAGCAGTCATCTCCGAATCCGCCACCGCAACCTCTGTTTTCTGGCATTATATTTCCCCCCTTTGTAAGTATAAAGCTATGTGCTTTTTTGTAATTCCTTAGTATGTTATATACTATGAATTTATAGAAAAAGTGTGACTTAAAAAAACGTAAAATTTGTATACAAAGTGGTAAGGTTAGTGATATAATACCAACTAGTAATAATAGTCGGAATTATGGATGTGGAATAATGAAAATTTATTTTAAGAATTAAGTTTTCATGTTAGAAAGGATGAATTATGGGAAATATTGTATTATTAGATGATCTAACAATTAATAAAATAGCTGCAGGTGAGGTTATTGAAAGACCTGCTTCAGTTGTTAAAGAAATGGTCGAGAATTCAATAGATGCAGGGGCTACAAAAGTAACTGTTGAAATAAAAAACGGTGGTATTTCTTTTATAAGAATTTCTGATAATGGTAAAGGTATAGCTGAAGATGATATGGAAATTGCTTTTGAAAGACATGCTACAAGTAAGATTAGAGTTGCTGAAGATATTACTAAAGTTACATCAATGGGGTTTAGAGGTGAGGCTTTAGCAAGTATAGCAGCTATTGCAAATGTTGAAATGATATCAAGAACAAAGGATTCTAATATTGGACATAGAATAGTTGTTGAAGGTGGCAAAATACTTGAATTTGGTGAAGTCGGTGCTCCTATTGGAACTACAATTACTGTTAAAAATTTATTTTACAATACACCAGTTAGATATAAATTCTTGAAAAAAGATTATACTGAATCTGGATACATAGAAGATGCTATTACTAGATTAGCGTTAGTTAATAAGAATATTTCTTTTAAACTTATAAATACGGGAAAAACAGTTATTCAAACTTCAGGAAATAATGATGAGAAAAGTGTAATTTATAGTATTTACGGAAAAGACATTGCAGAAGCAGTTATAGAGTCTGACTATGAATATGAGGGAATACATGTTTATGGTGTAGTTGGAAAACCTGAAATTGCAAGATCTAATCGTTCTAATCAATTATATTTTGTTAATGGTAGATACATAAAAGATAAGACTTTGACAGCTGCTGCTGAGCAAGCTTTCAAAGGAATGATTCCGATTAATAAATATGGATTTTTAGTTTTGAATTTAACTATAGATCCAGCATTAGTTGATGTTAATGTTCATCCTGCTAAATTGGAAGTAAGATTTGAAGAAGAAAATAAGGTGTTTAAAGCAGTATATTACGCTATAAAAGAAGCCTTAGCTAAAAAAGAATTAGTTGAAGATGTAATAGAAGAAAAAGAAGAGAAAAGCGAAAAAGTTTCTCAAGTAAGTCAAAATGTGGAAAATGCACAATATGAGGTTCAAAAAAATACAACTCTTCCACTACAAGAAGAAGCTGATCAAGTGGCTGAAACTATTAAAGAAGATGAAGAAGAGGAAAAAGAAGAAAAAACAAAGAATGGAGTTTTCTCATTTTTTAAGAAAAATAAAATGGAGGAAAAACCAGAAGAAAAAGATAATTTATTAGAGGAAGTTTATAAATTTAGAAAAGGTCTTAAAGAACTTGGAGTATCTGAAGTTACAGCTCCTGTGTATACACCTATTATTGAAGAAAAAGAAGATTCAGAGGAAGTAAAGAGCTTTGAACAGAGTGCAAATACGGAATTTGCTGAGGAATCAAAGGTAACAGTTCCATCAGAAGAGCAAGTACAAGAAAAGACAGCTGAAATTATTCAACAGAGACAGTCTGATGAAATTCTTGAAGAGGCTATTAAAAATAGTAAATTAGAGAATCCTTTAAATAAAGATGAATCTGATAAAACTCAGCCAGAACAATTTAATGATATGTATGCTAAAATATTTGGAAATAAGGTTAGCGAAAATGTTGAACCTATTGATGAAAAAGAACTTTCAGATAATGAGAAAAAGGTTTTTGAAGAAATAAAAAATACTGTAAAGCCTATGAATGAGGTTGCAGAACAAGTTCAAATTGAAAAGCCACTTGAGAGTATTTCAGAAGAAAATACCGAGAGATTAGATGAGTTTAAAAATATGTCTGGAAAGAACTATAAATTTATTGGAATTGCATTTTCTACATATATAATTGTTGAGATTGAAAATGAGATGTATATTATTGATCAACATGCTGCTCATGAAAGAATTATGTATGAGAAGGTTAAAAAGAATTATTATAGTACAACTGATAAGGATTCTCAATTGATGTTATTGCCTGATATTATTAATTTAACTCATAAGGAAGCTGAAACAATAAAAGAGAATTTAGAAATGTTTGAACAGGCTGGATTTACTTTAGAAGCGTTTGGCGAAAATACTATTAAATTGACAGGTGTTCCAAATATTTGTATGGATATGAATACTAAGCAATTGTTTCTTGATTTGTTGGATGAGGTTGATAATTTTTCAAGAACTGATAGACAAGATAAAGAGGATAGATTTATTGCTACTATTGCTTGTAAATCAGCGGTTAAGGCTAATATGAGATTGGATGAGAAAGAGGTAGATACTCTTATGGATAGGTTGCTTCAATTACCTAATCCGTTTACTTGTCCTCATGGTAGACCAACTGCAATTAAGATGAGTAAGTATGATATTGAGCGTAAGTTTGCAAGAAAGTAATTATGAAGAGTGCGAATGGGATTATATTAAATTTTTTAACACCTTGCTGTCGCAATCTTGATGAGCCTTCGGCTCTTATATAAGTAAAGATTGCTTCAATCGCATTCGCTTCGTTCATTTGGTCGCTGCGCGGTGTTTTAAAAATTTAATATGATCCCATTCGTGTCAGATGATAGAGATATATTAATTTTTTTAACAATTCGTTGTTGTAATCTTATTGAGCCTTCGGCTCTTATATAAGTAAAGATTGCTTCAATCGCATTCGCTTCGCTCATTTGGTTGCTGCGCGGTGTTTTAAAAATTTAATATAATCCCATTTGTTTTTATACTAAAGATATATTAATTTTGCTAATAGCGTAAGTATTTTAGAAAGGTTTTATATGGATAAGAATAAGGTTATTGTTATTGCTGGTCCAACAGCTTCGGGAAAAACATCACTAGGTGTTGAATTAGCTAAAAGAATCAATGGAGAGGTGGTTTCATGTGATTCAATGCAAATATATAAAGATATGAGTATTGGTACAGCTAAGCCTACTGCTGAAGAGATGGAAGGAATACCTCATTATTTGATAGACTTTGTTTCTCCAGATGAGAGATATTCTGTGGCTGATTTTAAACGTGATGCTGAAGAGAAAATTGAATTGATTTTAAGTAAGGGAAAAGTTCCAATTTTGGTTGGTGGAACTGGTTTGTATATTGATACTTTAATTTATGGTATTGAATATCCTGAAATTGAATTTGATCAAAAGTATAGAGATGAGTTAATGAAAATTGCTGATTCTGATGACGGATTAGCTGATCTTTATAAAAAGGCTATGGAAATTGATTATGATGCGACAAAGAAGATTAGTCCTAATGATAAGAAGAGAATTGTTAGAATTTTAGAATTATATAAGGCTACTAGCAAAACGAAGACAGAGTTAGAAAAACTTTCTAGAAGTAAAGGTGTAAAATACGATTATAGAGTTTTTGCTATTAATATGGATAGAGAAAAATTATATGATAGAATTAATTTAAGGGTCGATATTATGATTGATCAAGGATTAATAGATGAGGTTAAAAATGTTGTATCTAAGTATGATCATTTTCCAACTGCTATGCAGGGATTAGGGTACAAAGAAGTGGTTGAATATCTTGATGGAAAGATTAGTAAAGAAGAGATGATAGATAAAATTAAGCAGGAAACAAGAAGGTATGCTAAGAGACAACTTACTTGGTTTAGAAAAAATAAAGAAATCATTTGGATAGACGGTTTGGACAAGAGAGAAAAAAATATTGATATTATTATTGATAATATTAAAAATTAGAATGAAGGGAATGATTTTTAATTGGATGAACAAAAGAAACAGCCTAGAAATGTTGTTGCAAAAATATTGTTGATTTTACTTGCAATAATAATGATAGTGTATTTAATTTATAATACTGTTAGATTGATAATGAGACCTACTGATACTTTTGTTGTTGAACAGGGAAATTTGGATTTATCTGAAAGTGTTGATGCATATGTTATAAGAGATGAAGTTGTTCTTCAAGGAAATAATTATATGAATGGTATGGAAAAGATCATAACTGAAGGAAAAAGAGTAGCTAAGGGAGATTCAGTATTTAGGTATTACGTAAATGGTGAAGACACGATTAAAAATGAGATTGCAGATTTGGATAAGAAAATAGCAGAGGTTCAAAATAACGAGAAGTCTACTATTTATCCTACAGATATAGAAGTTTTGAAAAATAAAGTTAAAGAATTGGAAGAAAAAATATATAATACAAATAATCTTGAAGAAATATCTAATTATAAAAAAGAGATTGATGATTGTACGTATAAGATTTCTACTATTGTTGGTGAGTTAAGTCCTGCGGGTTCTTATTTAAAAGATTTAATTAATCAAAGAACAGCTTGTTTAAATAAATTGACTGATGGAGCTGAGGAAATAAAGGCAGATGTTAGTGGAACAGTTTCATATAGAGTTGATAATTTGGAAAAGGTATTAACTACTGCAGATTTTAGTTATTTGAGTAAGAACTTTTTGGATGATTTGAATTTGAGAACTGGTGAGTTGATAGAAACAAGCAATGAAAAAGGAAAAATTATAACTGAGTTTTATTCATATTTAGCTATGGAAATGAATTCGGATGCGGCTATGAATGCTAAAGTAGGAGACAAGGTTAAAATAAGATATGATGCTGAAAATTCGATTTCATCAGAAATAGTATATATAAAAGAAGATGATGATTGTAGAATTATTGTATTTAAAATTAAAGATTTACCTGAAAAGCTAATTAATTATAGAAAAATTTCTGTTGATGTTATTTGGTGGGAATATAGTGGATTAAAAGTTCCTAATTCTGCTATAATAACTGAAGGAGAAAAATCTTATGTAGAAAGAAATAGAGCTGGATATAAGGCAAAAGTTTTGGTTAAAATTTTAAAACAAAATGATGCGTATTCTATAGTAGATAATTATACAACACAGGAATTACAAGAAATGGGCTATTCTTATGATGAAATTAGTAATATGTACAGTATAAAACGCTATGATAAAATTATAGTAAAAGATAAATAATGTTACAATATTATTACAGAAATATTAATTTTGTATAACAATATCTTTCTGGTTATTGACATCTATTTAAAAAAGAAGGATACTATATGCAGTAATTAAAATTTTGTATATAATTTTGGGAGGAAATTAGATGGCTAATGCAGTTGTAAATAAAATATTAGATTTGTTAGGAGTAGATAACGGAGAAGCTGAAGAGAATGAAGAAATGTTAGATAATGAATATTCTTATTCATATGAACCAGATGAAGAGGTTCAAGAAGATGAAGATAGAGGATTATTTAGAAATAAAAATAGAGGTAGTAAAGTTGTTAATATGGCTCAACAACAAATAAAAATGAAAATTGCTAAGCCAACAGCTTTCGAACAAGCAGAAGATATATGCATTTTATTAAGAGAAAAAAATGCTATTGTTGTAAATTTAGAATATGTAAATAAAGATGTTGCAAGAAGAATTTTGGACGTTATTAGTGGAGCTGTAAAAGTTCTTGATGGACACTTTGAAAAAGTTTCTAATTCAATATTCATCGTTGCACCCTTTAATTATGATATAGTTAACGATATGACAAGAGAGGAAATTAAAAATAAACTTTCTGTTTCATGGCTAAATAAATAAAATAGGAGGATTACTATGCTTACACCACTAGACATTGAAAACAAAAAATTTCAAAAACAAATGATGAATGGTTATAATGTAGATGAAGTTGATGATTTTTTGGATGAAATTACTGTTGACTATGAAAAGCTATATAAAGAGAATACAGAACTTCGTGCAGAAATAGAAAGATCTAAAAGTGACCTTGAGAAATATAAGAATATCGAACAAACTTTGCAAAATACTTTAGTGATGGCTCAAAAAACAGCTGATGACATTAAAAATAATGCACAAGATGAAGCTGATAATATTATTAAAAATGCTAGATCTAAAATGCAAGAGTCTGTTGATGAATTAACAAAAGAATCTGAAACAAGAAAAAGAGAATTTGCTGAGACAAAAAAACAATTTGATATTTATAGAGCGAAAATGGAAGCTTTATTAATTTCACAACTTGAATTGTTGAAAGATATGAAAGAAGATTAACAAAAGATAAAGATATTAGGGGTTGATTTGTCAACCCTTTTTTTCGACTTTGAAAACAGACTAAGAATAAATGTTTGCTTGAAAAAGCCATATTACAAAAGGATTAAACAAATGTTACAAAGTTAATTATTCTTTACATTTGTGTTAATATTATTGACTTATTATATATTTAAAATAAAATATACATATAGGATTGTCGAGGTTTTATTATATATGAGAATTATTAGTGGAACAGCTCGTGGAACAAAACTTTATACATTAGATGGAATGAATACTAGACCTACACTTGATAGAGTGAAAGAACCTTTATTTAATATAATTAATTTTGATTTAGAAGACGCTGTTGTATTAGATTTATTTGCTGGTTCAGGTGCTCTTGGTTTAGAGGCAATAAGTAGAGGAGCTAAAAAAGCTTTTTTCTGTGAAAAAAATAGGGAAGCTGTTTTAGTTGTTGAAAAGAATATTGAGAAAACAAAGTTTAATGATAAAGCAATTTTGATTAAGACTGATTTTGAAAAAGCAATAATGCAACTTCAAAATCAAAATGAGAAGATTGATGTGGTGTTTATTGATCCACCATACAAAACTGATTTTGTAAAAAAATCAATAGATGCTTTATTAGTTGCTAAAATATTAAATGATAATTTTATTATTATAGTTGAAACTGATGAACCAGATAGAATTTTAGACGATATTAAAAACATTGATATAGATGTTTATGATACTAGAAAGTATGGACGTGTAAGTTTATTGTTTTTACGTCATAAATAAAGGCTTTTTGATCAATATAAACTTTAGGAAGGAATGAGTTTAAAGATGGAGATATTTACTCTTTTAGAAACAATTGAAGATTTAATTGAAAATAGTAGAAAGATGCCTTTTTCAAATAAATGCATTGTTGATAAAGACGAAATTTTGGATGCTATAAAAGAGATTAGACTTAAATTACCAGATGACTTGAAACAAGCTAAATGGGTTAAGGAAGAGCGTACTAGAATAATCCAAGAAGCTAAAAAAGAGGGCGAAGATATTGTAAAAGAAGCTGAAAATAGAATTATTGCAATGATAGATGAACACGAAATTACTAGAAAAGCTTATGAAGAGAAACAAAAAATTATTGAGTCAGCTAATGATATGGCAAGAGAAATGTCCGAAGGAACTAAGGAGTATGCTGATAATATTTTAGCTGAAGTCGAAGATACTATGGCTACTTTGATGGGAAATATGGAGGCTGCACAGGCAACAGTTAATAGTGCATTAGCGACAATTAAGAATAATAGAAATGAATTAAAATAATGTTTAAAAATAAGATGAACTCCAAATATTAAACAAAAAATGTTTAACATCTGGGGTTATTTTTTTTTGCATAATTTTAAAAAAAAGATGTTATTTTTTATTTGTTTTGATATAATAATATCGATTTATTTAATATTACGATAGGAGGATTTTGCATTGGGTAGAAAGAAGAAAAAAAAGGCGGTAAAGCCTACTAAAAAAAGTTTTAATATTAGTCCAGAGATGATGATTATTATAATGATAATAGTTGGTATCATGTCAGGAGTTTTGATATATACAGGTGCTGGACAAGTTGGTGCAATTTTAAGTCCAGTTCTTGGTGGTTTAGTTGGAATTATAAAATATGTAATTCCAATAGGCATAATTGTAATGGCACTTTCATTGATAAAAGAAGATAGTGAATATGTTTCAACTAAAGTTATTCAATTTTTAGTTTTTATTGTGTGTGTGTCAGTGGTAATGCATGTTAATCAATTTTCTAAGTTGAATATGTCTGGAAATGCAACTTTTGAAGAAGTTGTTAATGAGGCTTATAAATTGGGAACAATGAATAAAGGTGGAGGTGCAATTGGAGCAATTGTTGCTACTCCTCTTATGAATTTACTTGGTTCGCTTGGAACAACAATTTTAACGATAGCAATAGCTATTGTGACATGTATGTACATAGTTGGTGTAAATCCTGTGGAATTGTTAGTTGAATTTGTTGATGGTAGAGAAGATAGAAGAGAAGAAAAACGTGCGAGAAGAGAAGAACAAAGACAAGCATTTAATGAAAGACGTGAAGAAAGAAAAAAGAATAGAACATCTACTCATCCAGAAGTTGCAAAAGAGAAAGATAATGCTCCAATGAAGGATCAAGTTGATTTAATTCAAGATGAAATTGTTATTAATCACTTTAATGATCATAATAATGAAGAGAAAAAGCATAAATTAGGATTGTTTGGTAAAAAAGATGAGGAACCTGAAAAAATTAAAAAGGAACAAAAACAGAATAATCCTGATGAGTTAGAAAATATTTTCAAAGAAGTTCAAGAAGAGAAAGAAGAAAAAACAAAAGCGGTATTACAATTAGATCATTATACTCATACTGTTGATGATGAAAATTATGAGGCTCCACCTGTTGAATTATTAAAACAAGGTTCTAATAAAACAACAAAGGGAAGCAAAAAAGCTTTAACGGATACGGCTACTAAATTACAGAAAACTTTATATAGTTTTGGAGTTTCTGCTAAAGTTGAGAATGTTTCTGTTGGACCAGTTATAACTAGGTATGAATTAAAGCCTGCTGAAGGTGTTAGAGTAAGTAAGATTGCAAAACTTGCTGATGATATAGCTTTGAACTTAGCTGCAGAGAGCATAAGAATTGAAGCTCCTATTCCTGGAAAGCAAGCTGTTGGTATTGAAATTCCAAATAAGGAAAAAGAGATTGTTCCTTTAAGAGATATAATTGATTCGGAAGAATTTAATGAATCTAAATCAAAATTATCTTTTGCTCTAGGAAAGAGTGTTTCAGGAGATAATGTTATTACAGATATAGCTAAGATGCCTCATGTGTTGATTGCTGGATCTACTGGTTCTGGTAAATCAGTTTGTATTAATACATTGATAACAAGTATTTTATATAAAGCAAAACCTAGTGAAGTTAAATTAATAATGGTTGATCCAAAAGTTGTTGAACTTTCAGTTTATAATGGAATTCCTCATTTGTTAATTCCAGTTGTTACTGATCCTAAAAAGGCTGCTGGTGCTTTGGCATGGGCTGTTCAAGAAATGGTTAATCGTTATAGTTTGTTTGCTCAAAAGAATGTTAGAGATATAAAAGGTTATAATGCACAACTTGATAAAGAAGGTATTGATGGTAAGTTACCTCAAATAGTAATAATTGTTGATGAGCTTGCTGATTTGATGATGGTTTCTCCAAAAGATGTTGAGGATGCAATTTGTAGATTAGCCCAAATGGCTAGAGCTGCTGGAATGCATTTGGTTATTGCAACTCAGAGACCATCTGTTGATGTTATCACTGGTATAATTAAGGCTAATATTCCATCAAGAATTGCATTTGCTGTTTCTTCACAAGTTGATTCAAGAACTATATTAGATAGTGTTGGTGCTGAGAAGTTGCTTGGAAAAGGTGATATGTTATTCTATCCATCAGGTGCATCAAAGGCTACTAGAGTTCAAGGTGCATTTATTTCAGATGGTGATGTTGAGAAAATAGTTGATTTCTTGAAAAAAGACGGTGAAGCCGTTTATAGTGATGACATTATGGAAAAAATAGAAAAAGCAAACTCAACTGATAAAGAGTTAGAGGAAAATTCTGAAGATGATGAAGCTGATCCATTTTTACAAGATGCAATTGAAGCTGTTATAGAAATTGGTTCTGCATCTGCTTCATTAATTCAAAGAAGATTTAAAGTTGGCTATGCAAGAGCTGGTAGAATTATAGACCAAATGGAGGCTAGGGGAATTATTTCTGGATATCAAGGAAGTAAACCTCGTGAAGTGCTTATGTCTAAAGAAAGATGGCAAGAATTGAAAATGAGTCCATCTGAGGCAAATAATACAGAAGAATAATTGCAGAATTTTAAGGTTAAATTTATTATAGTAGTGTTATGATAATAAAAAAATACTAAAGAAGGAAGGTTGTTATGAAAAAAAGATTGTTTTCTAAATTTAAAGACTATAATTATATATTGGATAAAATTTTGGAAGAGAAGAATTTTTCAGAGGATGCAACTAACCTTCTTTTAAACATGATATACAAGATTGAAGTATCTTATAAAGATTATGCTCAAATAAAAGGTGTTTTTCAAAAACAGAATGAATTTATTGATGAAATAATTGATATAATTTCTAAAAATTGTAATCAATTATTTTTAATTGATCCTAAAAAAGAAGAAGTTAGAATGTTAAAGGAAAAAAATGTGCTGGCTTTAACCGATGAAAGAGAGAAGAGAATATATGCATATCCAACAGAGCTTGCAATTTTGTATGGATTAATTGATATTAGGCCAAAGTATTTTTATATTCCTAAAAAATATTATTTTTTAAAACAAGAATTTCAAAATATACTTGTTCAAGGAACAATTCTTAATAAAACAGAGGTTATTAGAAATTTCAATGGTTGGTCATGGAATTTTGCAGAAGATGCAAATATTGATCATGTTTCTAATATGATTTATCAAATGATTAGAATTTTGATAGATGAAGATTTTTTAAATGCTTGGGAAAGTGATACTTCTCCAAAAGTTGATTATATTAATGAAATGAAAAAAGAACTTGCTGAATATTATGGAGAAGAAAATAGCAAAAGATTTTATCTTTCTTTGGCAAGACTAGTTGTGGCAAAGTCTGTAACTAAAAATAGAAGTAAGGTTAGAGACGAATTTGTTAGAATTGTAAATGCTTATGAAAATATGAAGAATAAAAATGAATATATTTATAAGATTTCAAGTGAAAGAAAAAAAATAATTGCTGAAATTGAAAATAAAGATATGATTCTTAATAATAAGGAACTTATGATGGCAGAGTTTGAGAAAAGAAATAGTAAGTTACCTGCTGATAGAAAGATTCTTAATATTAGCGTACTTGTTGATATTCTTCAAAAAGAGAAAAATGATTGTTTTAAAAGAATGGAGCAATTAAATGAGTTAGTAAAACCATTGAATTATGCAAGTTTGAAAAGTGAATTATCTGAAAAAATCCGTATTATGTCAGTGGTTGATGAAAATAAGAACATTCGAGATTATGAAATTGCTTTTCTAAAAGATGCTATAAAATGTTTGTCATATAATATTGAAAAAATGTCTTCAAAAGAAGAAATTATTGATATAATATACAAGATAAGATACTTTAGCAAAATAAGAGTTACTGAAGGAGAGAAGGTTGAAGATATTCCTCAATTATGTAATGACATATCTCAAATATTAAAGTATACAATTACAAAGGGATGCAAGGAAAAAGTGTTTAATATTTTTTGTAAAGACATAGAATACAATTATCAAATTATTGATGTTGCGCTTAATACTGCAATTTCTAATTATGAAGATATTGATATAGCTTTGAAAATTGAGGATGGATTTTTGAGAGTTACAGTATATGATAATGAAGTTATAGATAAACAGGAAGAGTTGAGCTTTACACTTACTTCAAAGGATTTAAGTATCAGACAAAATAAACCTGTACCAATGTATGTTATATAAAAATAAAAATAAATACAAATGAAAAGGAAAGGAGTAATTTATGAATATTACTTTTTTGGGTGCTGCAAAGACAGTTACTGGATCAAATTTTTTAGTAGAAGCTGCTGGAAAGAAATTTTTAGTTGATTGTGGAATGTATCAAGGAAAAGCTGCTTTGGAAATGGAAAATTCAGAAGAATTTTTATATAATGTTTCTGAAATTGATTTTATGCTTTTAACACATGCTCATATTGATCATTCAGGAAGAATTCCAAAATTATATAATGAGGGATATAGAGGACCAATATATGCTCATAGAGCTACAGTTGATTTGTGTTCTATAATGTTACCTGATAGTGGTCATATTCAAGAAACAGAAGTTGAATGGAAAAATAGAAAAAGATTAAGAGCTGGTTTGGAACCATTACCACCATTATATACTGCTGAAGAGGCTGCGAAATGTTTGGAGATTTTTAGACCTGTAGAGTATGACACAATAATTGATGTGGCTGATAATATTCAGGTTAGATATAATGATGCTGGACACATGCTTGGTTCTAGTATTATAGAGATTTGGGTAACAGAGAATGGTAAAACTGAAAAAATCGTATTTACTGGAGATTTAGGTAATAATGATATACCATTACTTGATTCACCAACTATGATTGATGATGCTGATTATTTAGTAATGGAATCAACATATGGAAGCAGACTTCATATGAGAAATGATGACAAAGCTAAGATATTTTTAGATGTTGTTTCAGAAACTTTGGATCACGGTGGACGTGTTGTTATTCCTTCTTTTGCTGTTGGTAGAACACAAGAAATTTTATATGAAATTGATAAAATAAAAGATAGTCATAAAGATGATGAAGAATTCCAAAGAAAATATCAACAATTGATGAAAACACCTGTATTTGTTGATAGTCCTTTGGCTATTTCAGCAACAGAAGTATTTAAGAAAAATACAGATTTATTTGAGGAAGAAGTTCAAGAAAAATTGAGACATGGTGATCACCCACTTGAATTTCCTGGATTACAATTTACTAGAACAGCAGATGAATCTAAGGCTTTAAATGAAACATATTATCCTTCTATAATTATTTCTGCTAGTGGTATGTGTGATATCGGTAGAATTAAGCATCATTTGAAACATAATTTATGGAATCCATCTAGTACTATTTTATTTGTTGGTTACCAAGCTCCTGGAACATTAGGCAGAAGCATTGTTGACGGTGCTGATAAGGTTAAAATATTTGGTGAAGAAATTTCTGTAAACGCAAGAATTGAATATATTGAAGGATATTCTGGACATGCAGATCAAGAATGGTTATTGAATTTTGTATATTCATTTATTAAAAAGCCAAAGCACATTTTCTTGGTTCATGGTGAAGAAGAAAGTGAAGAGGTATTAAAAGGATTAATTGAGAAAAATACGCAAATACCTGTTACAATTCCAAGTTTTGGTGAGAAGTATGAAGTTGCAGATATTCCAAAACTTGAAGAGAGAGTGGAATATTCTAAGAAACTTGAAGATCAGTATTTAAGATTACAGATATTAGAAAAATTGGATAAGATTAAAGATGATATTAACACAATGACTCAAAATGTTAAGAATGAGAAATTGATGAAAGAAAATTCAGATGAGGAGATTGAAAAACTGAATGATAAGGTTAAAAAGTTGGAGGAACAAATTAAAGGATTAATAAACTAAAAATATAATAAATAAAAAACATACAAAATTATTTTGGAAAATTTTGTGTGAAACACAATGATGCGGACTTAAAAATGTTATAAATAGTCCGTTTTCGTTCTATTTTTGAAAGGAAAGAGTTTTTATATGGAAACAAGATATTTTAATGATGCCATTATTGGTAATAAAGATATGACAATTAGTTTTTCAAAAAATGGTGAATTGCTAAGACTTTTCAATCAAGCACCAGATTACAAACAATTTTTTGAATTTTTTCACGTAGGAGTGCAGATAAATGATTCGGCCTTAATATATTTGCACAATGATATTAACAATACTTTTAAGCAATTTTATATTGAAGATACTAATGTGCTTACAACTGAAATTGTTAATACATATTTTAATTTGAAAATTACTCAGATTGATTTTGCAATGGTAAAGGAAAATGTGTTAGTTAGAAGATATCATTTTGTTAATAATAATACTATTGATTTGAATTTGAAGTTTTTAACATATTCAAAATTATTTACTAATATTAATAACGATGCATGTGGATTTGTGAAAAATGATGCATTGTTGCAGTATACACATGATTATACAGTATGTACATTTGCTAAAGAAAAAATTTCTAGTTATCAAATTAATAATGCGGCTGAAACAATTATGAGTGGTGTTGCTTCTGGAAAAGATTATATTGGTATGTCACCAGATTCTAGTATAGAGTATGATTTAGGTGTATTAAAGCCTGGTGAAGAGAAAATATTTAATTTATATATCCATGTTAGTGATAATTCAGAAAAAAATTTATTAAATGATTTAGATCAAGAAATCGAAAGATATAGAAAAATTGATTTAAAGAAAGAATTAGATGATACGAAAAAATATTGGAGAAAATATTTAAAAGACCATTCAAGTATTGAATTAAAAACAGAAGGACCTTTAAAGAAAATCTATGATAGAACTATTTTATTATTTCCATTATTAATAAATGAAAAGACTGGTGGAATTTCAGCTGGCGTAGAATCTGATGAATATAAGACAAAATGCGGAAGATATTCATATTGCTGGCCAAGAGATGGTGTTTTTATAACAGAAGGTTTAGACGAAGTTGGAATGACAAAAGAAGCAGAAAAGTTTTATAAAGTTTTTTGTAAAATGACACAAAGCAGAAATGGTGGATGGGAGCAAAGATTTTATACAGATGGAAGATTAGCACCTTGCTGGGGATATCAAATTGATGAAACAGCTAGTGTTGTTTTTGGGGTTTATCGTCATTATGAAAAAGTTAAAAATACTAAGTTTTTAAAAGACACTTTGAAAATGTGTGAAAATGCAATAGATTTTCTTGATAAATATGTAACTGATACTTTAGAAGAAAAATTTGAATTTAAAAAAAGTTATGACTTATGGGAGGAGTATGAAGGTGTTACTTTATATTCTATGTCTGCAATTTTCGGAGCTTATAACGCAATGCTTAAGATTTATAAGGAAGTTAAAGCTGAATATGCAAATAATAGATTAAGAATTGAAGCTATGGAAAAACGTAAAAAGATTCTTGAAAAACGTGAAAGAGAAATTAAAGAGTATGTTTTAAAGACATTTTATGATGAGAATAAAAAATGTTTTGTTAGAAATTTAGATGATAGAAGATTAGATATTAGTATTTTAGGGGCTGTTACACCTTTTAATATGTTTTCACCAAAAGAGAAGAGATTCTTAACTACTCTTGAAAGAATGAATATGACTTTAAGAACGTATACAGGTGGATATATTCGTTATGAAGATGATAGATACAATGGTGGATATAATCCTTGGGTTATTGCGAATTTATGGATGGCTAATTACTATCTTGATGCAGGTGAGAAAAAGAAGGCAAAAGAGTGCTTTGAATTTGTTGTTAAGAGTGCATCTAGTTATGGATTTTTAGGTGAACAAGTAAATAACGAAACAATGCAACCATCTTGGATTATTGGACTTACTTGGTCTCATGCTATGTATATTATTGTGATTAATAAGCTTGCAAAATTGGGACTAATTTAGATTATTTAAAAAAAGGAGGATGTTAATGGCTAAAACGAATACAGTATTTTTTTGCAATGAGTGTGGTTACGAGTCGGCTAAATGGCTTGGAAAATGCCCTGCATGTAATGCATGGAACACGTTTGTAGAAGAAAAAATTACAAAGCAGGGGAGCAATAAAGGAGTAGTTACAAAGTCTCCTGATCCTGTTTCTTTGAAATCAATAGAGCAAATAAGCATTTCTAGAATTAGTTCTGGTTTTGATGAGCTAGATAGAGTTTTAGGTGGAGGATTTGTTAATGGTTCTTTAACTCTTCTGGGGGGAGAACCTGGTATTGGTAAATCCACATTAATACTACAAATTTGTGATAAGTTCAAAACTGATGGTACTGTTTTATATGTATCTGGTGAAGAGTCAGCTGAGCAAATAAAAATTAGAGCTGATAGACTTGGAATTAACAAGGATAATATTATGTTTTTAGGTGAAACTGATATTAATAATATAGAAAATGCTATTGAAAAAATGGAACCCAAGCTAGTTATAATTGATTCTATTCAAACAATGTATTCAGATGAAATAACATCGGCTCCTGGTAGTGTTAGTCAAGTTAGAGAAATTACAGCTAGAGTAATGAAAATGTGCAAGATGAAAGGAATTACTACTGTAATAATTGGACATGTTACAAAAGATGGAACTATTGCTGGACCTAGAGTTTTGGAACATATGGTTGATGCGGTTTTATATATAGAAGGTGAAAGATATTTTTCTTATAGAGTTGTACGCGGGGTAAAAAATAGATTCGGTTCAACAAATGAAATTGGGATGTTTGAAATGCGTAATGAAGGGATGGTTGAAATTACTAATCCTTCAAGCGTTCTTCTTACTGAAAGAGATGACAATCCTCCTGGTTCTGTGATTGTTGCGAGTTTGGAAGGAACACGACCTATTTTGATTGAGCTTCAAGCATTAACAAGTACTACAGTTTTTGGAATGCCAAGAAGGACTGCAAATGGATTGGATTATAATAGAGTTACATTATTAATAGCAGTTTTAGAAAAAATAGGTGGAGTTAATTTAGGAAACCAAGATGTGTATATGAATATTGTTGGTGGAATAAAGATTAACGAACCTGCTCTTGACCTTGGAATTATTTTATCAGCAGCTTCTAGTTTTAAGAATATTAGTATTTCTAAGGATGTAGCTGTTATAGGTGAGGTTGGATTAACTGGTGAAATTAGATCTGTTAATATGATTGAGAAGAGATTAAAAGAGGTTGAAAAAATGGGATTAAAAACTTGCATAATTCCGGAAACTAATAAAAAACTATTGAAAGAAAAATTCAAATTAGATATAATAGGCTGCAAGGATATCATTGATGCTATGAAATTTTTGAAGTTGAAATAGCATTAAATTTATGACAAAAATGAAAGAGAGGATACTATGGAAAAGGTTAAAAAGATACTATTGATACTAATTGTATTAGTACTAATTTGTGCTATTGGATGGGTTTCTATAAATTTTGTATTAAGTAAGACAGATAAAAAATCAAATCCAGTTGTAACTATGGAAGTTGAAGGATATGGAACAATTAAAGTAGAATTATATCCTGATATGGCTCCTAATACAGTTAAGAATTTTGTAAAGTTAGCTCAGAGAGGTTTTTATAATGAAAAAACTTTTACTGATATAGAAGATGGATTAATTCGTGGTGGATTAACTGAAACAGAAAATTCAGATGGAACTACTAAACTTGAAGGTCCAAAATTAAGTAATTTACATGACTTAGCTGATGGAGAAAAAGATACAGAATATTCAATTAAAGGTGAATTTATAGAAAATGGATTTAATACAAATACTTTATCTCATCAAAGAGGTACTATTTCAATGTATAGAAAAACATATAATGATTATCAACAAGAAATGGCAATGGTTCAAATGATGGGATATTCAAGTTATGTTGATACTTTATTAAATGAATTATATGATTCACAAAGTGGAGGTTTCTTTATTACAACTGAAGATAAAACATCTTTAGATGGAACATATACTGCATTTGGTAGAGTTATTGAAGGAATGGATATTGTAGATGCAATTTCTAAAGTTGAGTTACAAAAATCTACAGCAGATGATGGAACAGAAACTACTACAACTAAGCCTGTTACTGCTCCAGTTATAAAAAGTGTAACTGTTGAGACATATGGCGTAGATTATGGAGATCCTGAAGTAAGAGATTCATTTGATTTTGATGCAATATTCAGTATGTTCATGCAAAATTATATGAAATCATCAGGAACGTCAACTTCTTTAAATCAATAAATATTGGAGAGATGAATATGATAAAAAGTGAAAATGGAATTACATTTTTCCTTTTGATAGTTACTGTTATAGTTTTGATTATAATAGGTACTGCAGCAGCTGCTTCTGGAATATCTACTTATAAAAATGCACAGGTAAAACTTTATTTGAAAGAGATGGATGCAATTAAGGAAAAAGTAGGTTTATATGAAGAAAGAGCTGGGGTTAATCCAGATTTAGATTTAGCTACAATTGGGTTAGATGTTACTGAAAGTGATGAGGCTGTTGATTTACTTAAAAAGTTAGGTATAGGTGAGGATGAGTATTCTAATTATAGGTATTTATCTTCTGGTGCTATTAAGTCTGAATTGGGATTAGAGAATATAAGTAAGAGTGTTGTTATAAATGTTAATACTAAGAAGATTTATTCGATTACTCCTGCTAAGTATGATAATAATTTGTATTATTCTGCAGATGATTTGAGAAATAGTTTTAAATAAAAAAATTGCTTTTTTAAGCAATTTTTTTTATTTAAAACATTATTCCTAATTTAATAATTCAGTATTTTATAAATTAAAAGGAAAAAATAATATGAAAATTTTCTCACACCTTGCTGTCGCATTCCTCGTAATTGAAAATAAAAATTAAAATTTTTATTTTCAAACGGGTAGAATGCTTCAATCGAACTCACTTCGTTCGTTTGGTCCCTGCGCGGTGATTCAAAAATTTTATATTTTTTTTTCCTTTTCTATTTTAATAACTAATATATTGAAAAATTACGGTAAAACCTTGACAAATTGGGGAAAATGTTGTAAAGTATATTAGCATTACAAAAAAGAGGTGATTGTCATGGATAAAAATATTAAAATGAGTATACTTTGTCAGATATATGGCAAATTATTAACTGAAAAACAATATCAAGTTCTTGATGATTACTATAACAACGATTTATCACTTTCAGAGATTGCTGAGAATTTAAATATTACAAGGCAAGCTGTTAGAGATAATATAAAAAAGGGGGAAAATAAACTTTTCGAATACGAAGAAAAGTTGGATGTTATGAAGAAAACAATTGAGCAAGAAGAAAAGATTGCAATTATATTATCTGAGATAAATAAAATTCAATCTAAATCTTCTGACAAAGAGGTTGGAGAGATTTTAAATCATATCCGCCATGAGTTAAATTGCTTGGTTTAAAATTAGACATTAGTGAGTAAACAATCAGAAAACGGAAAACTGATTAAAAATGCAAAAGTGAAGAAATTGCCAAAGGTTCCGTTAAATTGGCAGTTGAAGGGAGAAAAATATGGCTTTTGAAGGATTGTCATCTCGATTACAAGAAATAACTAGAAAATTAAAGGGCAAAGCTAGAATTACAGAATCTGATTTAAAAGAGGTTTTACGTGAAGTAAAATTTGCTTTATTGGATGCTGATGTTAACTACAAAATTGTAAAAGATTTTGTTAAAGTAATTGAAGAGAAAGCTTTGGGACAGGATGTTCTTAAGTCATTAACTCCAGGACAACAAGTTATAAAAATTGTTAAAGATGAATTAGTCGATTTATTAGGTGGAGAAAGTAGTAAAATTAATTTTACATCTAACCCTCCAACAATTATAATGCTTGTTGGTTTGCAAGGTTCTGGTAAGACAACCACTGCAGGAAAGCTTGCTAATCTAATTAGAAAACAAGGAAAAAATCCTTTATTAGTTGCATGTGATGTGTATAGGCCTGCCGCTATAAAACAGTTACAGGTTGTTGGAAAACAATTAAATGTTCCTGTTTATGCAAATGAGCAGACAAAGGATGTTGTAATGATTGCGAAACAAGCTATTAACGTAGCTATTTCAAAATTAAATGATGTTATTATCTTAGATACTGCTGGTAGACTTCATATTGATGAAGAATTAATGCAAGAACTTAAGAATTTGAAATCTAGTGTTAAACCACATGAAATATTATTAGTAGTTGATTCTATGACAGGTCAAGATGCTGTTAATGTTGCTGAAACATTTAACAACAACTTAGGAATTGATGGAGTTGTTCTTACTAAGTTAGATGGTGATACTAGAGGTGGTGCTGCATTATCAGTAAAGAAAGTTACTGGAAAGCCAATTAAGTTTGCAGCTACTGGTGAAAAGTTAAGTGATATTGAAGAATTTCATCCTGATAGAATGGCATCAAGAATTTTAGGAATGGGTGATGTTTTATCAATTATAGAAAAAGCTGAAGAAACTTTTGATGAAGAAGAAGCTCTAAAAATGGAGAAGAAACTTAGAAAGCAAAAGTTTGATTTAGAGGATTATTTAGCACAATTAAGACAAGTTAAAAAAATGGGTTCATTTTCTTCTATTTTGAAAATGTTGCCTGGTATGGGAAACTTGAAAAACATTCAAATTGATGATAAAGAATTCGATAAAGTTGAAGCTATGATTTGTTCAATGACACTTGAAGAAAGAAGAAATCCAAAGATTTTGAATGGTAGCAGAAGACTTAGAATTGCAAAAGGTAGTGGAACAACAGTACAAGATATTAATAAATTTATAAATTCTTTTGAAATGACACAAAAAATGATGAAGAAGTTAACTAATAACAAAGGTGCCATGAAAAAGATGATGAGAGGATTAGATGATGGTAATTTCGATATAGGAGATATTACTAAAAATCTAAAATAATGTTGTTATTAAATTTTTAATTTTAATAAATAAGAAATTTTTTGGGAGGTGAAATTTATGGTAAAAATAAGATTACAAAGAGAAGGAAAGAAAAAAGCTCCTTTCTATCATATAGTTGTTGCTGATTCAAGAAGAGCTAGAGATGGAAGAATAATTGAAAAAATAGGAACTTATGATCCAATGACAGATCCTTCAACAGTTGTTTTAGATAAAGCATTAGTTGAAAAATGGATTAAAAATGGTGCAAAACCAACTGATACAGTAAAAAGACTTATTGCTGAAGCTAAATAATTATGTTAGGTGGTAAAAAGCATGAAAGAAATTTTAGAAGTAATGATTAAGAACCTTGTTGAAGATAAAGATTCTGTATCAATTAATGAAGTTGCTCAAGATTCAGAAATTAAATTTGAAGTTAGAGTTAATGAAAAAGATATGGGAAGAGTTATTGGAAAAAAGGGAAAAATCGCACAATCAATAAGAACAGTAATGAAAGCTATTGCAGCAAAAGAAAATAAAAAAGTAAATATTGAATTTATTGATTAGGAAAGAAAATATGCAAGAGTATTTTGAAATTGGTCAAATTGTTAATACATCTGGACTTAAAGGTTTAGTTAAGGCAAATCTTTTTACAGATGATATTACTAAAATTGAAGAATTTGATAAAGTAATAATTGAAAAAAATAAGAAACAAGAAGAATATGAAATCGAGGAAGTTAAATATCATAAAAATCAAGCTTTAATAAAATTTAAAGGTATTGATAATATTGATGAAGCTGAAAAATTAAGAAATGCTTACATCAAAGTTCATCGTGATGATGAGCCGGAGCTCCCAGAAGATACATATTATATTGTTGATTTGATTGGTCTTGAAGTTTTTTCGGATGATGAACGTAAGTTAGGAATATTGAAAGATGTATATCCAATTCCTTCAGGAGAACATGACATATATGTTGTGGACACTGGGGATAAAGAATTGTTGTTACCAGCAATTGGAGAGGTTATTATGAATATTGATATTGCTAATAAGAAAATGATTGTTCATTTATTACCAGGATTAGAGTAAGAGGTGATGTTAAAATGAAATTTGATGTTTTAACATTATTTCCAGAAATGTTCGAACCATTAAAACAGAGTATTATTAAAAGAGCTTCTGAAAAGAAATTGATTGATATTAATTTAGTTAATATTAGAGATTTTTCAGAGGACAAACATAATAAAGTTGATGATACTCCATATGGCGGAGGAGCAGGAATGCTTATGAAAGCTGATGTGGTCGACAGAGCATGTAATTCAGTAAAATCTGAGAATGCAAAAGTTATTTATCTTACACCTCAAGGAAAGACATTGAATCAAAAGATTGTAAAAGATTTATCAAAACAAGAGCATTTAATATTACTTTGTGGTCATTATGAAGGTATTGACCAGAGAGTATTAGATAAAATTGTAGATGAAGAAATTTCAATTGGAGATTATGTTTTAACTGGTGGAGAGTTACCAGCAATGGTATTGATAGATAGTGTTTCAAGATATGTTGAAGGAGTTTTATCTGATGGATCAACTGATGAAGAATCTTTTTCAAATGGTTTGTTAGAATATCCTCAATATACGAGACCAGAAGTTTTTGATAATGTAAAGGTTCCTGATGTTTTAATTTCAGGACACCATGAAAATATTCGTAAATGGCGAAGAGAAAGATCTTTGGAAAATACATTCAAAAAGAGACCAGAAATGTTAGAAAATATAGTGCTAACTAAAAATGAGAAAGACTATATAGAAAAATTAAAGAAGGAGGTCCACGAGTAATGGATATTATAAAATCAATTGAACATGAACAACTAAAGAATAAGATTCCAGATTTACGTGTTGGTGATACAGTTAGAGTACACGTAAAGATTAAAGAAGGAAATAGAGAAAGAATCCAAGTATTTGAAGGAATTATAATTAAAAAACAAGGTGGAGGAGTTAATGCAACATTCACAGTAAGAAGAATTTCTTATGGTGTTGGTGTTGAAAAAACTTTCTTAGTTCACTCACCAAACGTTGAAAAAGTTGAGGTAACTAGAGTCGGTAAAGCTAGAAGAGCTAAATTATACTATTTAAGAGATAGAGTTGGTAAAGCTGCTAAGACTAAAGAGAAAGTAGGAGCAAGAATCGAAACAAGAGAAATCGTTGTTAAAGAAGAAGTTGTTCCAGGAGAAGCAGAAGTTGCTGAAGATGCTACAAACGTAGCTCCAGAAACAGTTGAAGCTCCAGTAGTTGAAGAAGTTAAAGCTGAAGAACCAGCTAAAGAAGAAGCAAAAGCTGATAAAAAATAATTGAAATAAAAGCGGGCTATGTATATATTTATTATAATTTTTCTAGGTCCGCTTTTGGTTTGCGCATGAAATTGCAAAGCTGATTTCTGTGCATTGCTATATTAAAAAAATTCCTAATTTTTATTAGGAATTTTTTTTGCCTAAAATTAGTATTGAAAAGTGCATTTTTTATATGTAAAATTATTTTAGAAAATATTTTATAAAGAGGAAGAAACAAATGAAGAAAATAATAAGTTTTATGATTTTGATTGCTATTTGTTGCTGTTCTTGCAGTGTTTTTGCAGCAAGCTATAATATAGAAAGTGTTAAAGAAACAACTACATTAGAAAAAGTGATAGATAGTAAACAAGGAAAAATTGAAAATAAAATTACTAAGGTTGATGGAACTAATTTGGAAGTCTATGGTGAAGTTAGTTTTACAAATACAGTATATGAATCAAGCCAACAAAAACAATTGACTGAAATATATATTATGATTCCAGAAAATATAGTAGAGAAAACAACTCAGTATGAGTTATATAAAAAGTATATAGAGGAATTTGCACAAAAAGTATATAGTAAAAATATGAATACTAAAATAGGAATAATTGGTATTAAAGGACCAGTTAATTCATATACAGTAACGGATGATAATTTATTAATGGATAATGATGATGATGAGGGAGATATTCCAGGTTCAGCAGATAATGCGGAAATTGTTGCAGAATTAACGGATAATATTCAAAATTTAAAAAATGGATTAAGTGAGATGAATCCAGAAAAGAAAAAATATTATACGAATTTACAAGCAGCAATTGGGCTTGCTAGAAGGTCATATTCATCAGGCACAAATAGAATTTTAATTTCTTTATTTGATAATGTTCCATTAGTTTGTAATGGTATTCAGAATTCTATACAACGTACAGATGAAGATGATTTTTCAGAACTAGTAAAAGTTCATAATGATGTTATTGTTTCTGAAACTAAAAAGGAAATGTTGGCATTAAAAAATAATAATATATCTTTTATTTTATTGAGACCAGATGATACAAGTTATAACCAAAAATGGCGTGATACCGAAACAGGTGAGATTATTTTGGAGTATGATGGAAGCCAACATGTAAAAGATTTATATGGTACAATTGAAAATCCTACTTATGGAAAAATGTATAGTTTAAATTCAGATGGACTAGAAAAGATAGTTACACAATATATTTATGAAGATGTAATTGAAGAAATTGGAACTACGTTAGAAAATATTGAAATTCAAGTGGCATTTACTAAAGATATAGTAGATAACTTTGTTATTACATCATTAGTTTCTGATGATAAAACGATTGATTCATCAAAATTAGAGTCAGATGGAAAATTTATATGGAATATTTCTAAGTTGAATGAAGGTGAAACTGTTACATTGAAGTATAAATTAAAGCTAAAAGATTCTAATGCATCATCTATTCTAGATAAAAATATTAGTTTAAATAATATATTAATATCATTAGGTGATAAAAGTAAAGATGTTAGTATGACTGAATCACCAGTAATTAAAGTTACTCAGCCTGCAAATAATTCAGGTAATAACGGCAATAATCAAAACAATAGTGGAAACAATTCAACAGGTAATAATGGAAATTCAAATAATGATCCAACAATTGCTAAAGAGAATTTTCCTAAGGCGGGTAAAATTGTACTTGTATTTGCTTTAGTTTCTTTAATTGGATGTGCTGGTGTTGGAATAACTAAAATGATTAATTTAAGAGATGTTAAATAGAATGAAACTGATTTGATTTTTCAAATCAGTTTTAAAATTAAAGGAGAGAAAGTATGAAAAATTATATAAAACATTTTCCAAAGGAACCTAGTTTTAAACAAGATGGGTTTGATGGATATACGTCTGAATTGGAATGTAAGAATTTAAGTATTACATTTGAGGATGTTTATAAGGGACATGAAAAATATGCAATGAATACAGAGAGTTATAGCATTTATTATGTAACAGAGGGAAGAGGTACTTTTAAAATTGCTGAGGATTTATATGATGTTGAGAAAGGGGATATTGTTGAGATTCCTCCTAAAACGCAATTTGTTTTTAAGGGAGAAATGAAGCTTTTGTTGATTATGAATCCTCCGTTTGATGCTGAAAATGATATTGCAGGAAAGATAAATGATATTTACTAAAATAATATTATGTAGTATAAGAGAAAATTTCATATTAACTTTTTTTCACACCTTGCTGTCGCAATCTTGATGAGCCTCTGTTCTTTTAGAACAATGGCTCATTTTTATGTATAGATTGCTTCAATCGCAGTCACGAAGCTTTGCTTCGTTCCTTTGGTCGCTGCGCGGTGATTCAAAAAAGTTAATATGAAATTTTCTATATACTTAGTAATATATAAGAACAACTATAATATTTATTTTTTAGTGACGCGCAGTTTGAAAGTTTTTACCTAACCGACTAAACGCAGTTTAGTGGGCGGTAAAATCTTTTAGCAAGGAACAAAAAATAAATATTATAGTTGTTTTTAATGTATTTACTAATTATTTATTATATTAATTATTTCTTGTCCGTGTAATTTTAGTTTTATGTTTGATAGTATGTTACTTTCTTCAAGTTCTTGATAGGTTTTAGGAAGATGGTTTAATAGTAAATTTAATTCTTCGTTTGTGAAGATATAGTATGCTGGGATGTTTTTTTCTTGGGATTTTGTTTTTCTATAATTTATTAGTTTGTTTTTTATGTCTTCATTATTGGCGTTTGATGATAGGGGTTCGATTTTGTCTTTTTCAAGCCATTTTTGGAATTCTTCTTTATAATCTTTTTCTATATCTTGATTATAATTTTGCATAATTCTAAAAGCAAAATCGTTCATATATTTTTGTGAGCTTAGATAATCTTTATCTAAATTATTGATATCTTTTTTTATGTAATTAACTAGAGAATCTGATCTTACAATTTGATTTTTTATTGCTTTGGGGGCATATTGAAGCTTCAAAATATTTTTGGAATTGGCTAGAACGACAAGCGGTTTAAGCCATGATTGTCGAATGTTTTTTAAAAGATTATACATAATACCTGTTTGATTTTCATCTAATAATTTTTTAAAAATTTCTATGTGTCTTTCTGCTTGACGAATAGGTGAATAAATTCCTTCTACAATTTTTTTATGATTGTATATGTATTCACGAGTAAATTCGCCTCTATTATTTACTGAAATGTTTCCAATAAGATTTTTACATTCCACAAAATATGTGTAGCCTGGTGTAATTATAATATAGTCAATTTGAGCTGTTAGGTCTTTGTAGTTTAAGTTTACATCACGTAGGATATACATTCCTATATTTGCGTTTTTAAGTTCAAATTCAATTTCATTTTCTCCAATTAGGCCTAATTCACATAGTTTAAGTTTATAGTTTAATTTACTATTGTTTGGATATTCTTGTTGTAATTCTTTTAATGCAGAAATTTGTTCTTCTAATTGACTATCTTTTTTATAAAAAATCGTTTCTGTAAATTTTTTGAATAGTTCCATAATAAATAACTCCTTTAACTAAAATTAGTAAATATAAAATATTTCCTAAATAGTGGTTTGTAAAAAAATAATACTATAATTAATTGGAAATATCAATAATATAATTAATTTTGTAAACAGAAAGAACCGCCATACTTATGTATGACGGTTCTTCAGACTGTTGACAAAGTATCTAAAAATATTTTGTTCAATAGTCTTTTCTTTTT
>USQZ01000023.1 GCA_900556975.1 uncultured Clostridium sp.
GGACCAAACGAGCGAAGCGAGTTCGATTGAAGCATTCTACCCGATTTGAAAATAAAAATGATAGATTTTTATTTTCAAGAATCGAAGAATGCGACAGCAAGGTGTGAAAAAATTTTGATATGCATTTTTCCTTATATTTATAATAAAAAATAAAAAAACTATTGACTTAGAGTAGACTCTAAATGATATAACAATATGTGTGAATATTTTATATAATAGTAAAATTCTTCGAACTTTCTATTATATAGGATAACAATGCACAGAAATTTGCTTTACAAATTTCGCGCACGAACAAATACGCGGATTTAAAAAGCTATAATAAGTTATAATATTATTAATGTCCGCTTTTGTTTTACTTGTTTTAAAATATAGATTAGAAAGGATTGATTATAATGGAAAAATCTAAAGTTTATTTCACAAAGGAGATTACTCCAGAAAATATTGTGAAGATGTATGATGCATTAGGAATAAAGTTACCTGGAAAGGTTGCTGTTAAGCTACATTCAGGAGAACAAGGAAATCAAAATTATTTAAAACCAGAGTTTGTAAAACCAATGATTGAACATGTTAATGGAACAGTTGTTGAATGCAATACTGCATATGGCGGAGCTAGAAATTCAACTGAAAAACATGTTGAATTAATGAAAGAACATGGATGGAGTAAATATTTTGATGTTGATATCCTTGATGCTGAAGGACCAGATTTGGAGATTGAAATACCAAACGGTAAACAAATTAAAAAAGATTATTTAGGTAAAGATATAAAAAAATATGATTCAATGTTAGTATTATCACATTTTAAAGGACATCCTATGGGTGGATATGGCGGAGCTTTAAAACAACTATCAATTGGATGTGGCTCATCTGCTGGTAAAACTTATATTCATTCAGCTGGTGCTGAAACAGATCAAACAAAATTATGGGATAACTTACCTGAGCAAGATAGATTCTTAGAGTCAATGGCAGATGCTGCTTCAGCAGTTCATAATATGTTTGAAGGAAAAATTGCATATATAAATGTAATGTGCAATATGTCTGTTGATTGTGATTGTTGTGCAGTTGCAGAAGATCCTTGTATGAAAGATATTGGTATTTTAGCTAGTTTAGATCCAATTGCTATTGACCAAGCTTGTATTGATTTAGTATATAATTCAAATGATGAAGGAAAAGATCATTTTATAGAAAGAGTTGAAAGCAGACATGGTATTCATACAATTGAATCTGCTGCTGAATTAGGTTTTGGAAATAGAGAATATGAATTAATTAATGTAGACTAATGTGAGACACATATGTTAGAAAAAATAGAGAGTTATTTAAAATGTTATAATCAGTGCAAATGCTATTAATGTTCGCTTTTGCTTTTGCATTTGAAAGCTTTGATAGAGGCTAGTTGTAGCACATTTGTAGAAAAAATGATTAAATGTTTTTTGAATTGTTTTCTTACTTGGTAGTTTTTTAGGCTTGTGTTAAAATTAGTTTGATTTTTTAAGGGGAGAAGAAAATGGAAAATAAAAAAACTGAAAAAATTATTATAGCTATTGTCTTGGTTTTGCAAACTATTATTTTGGTGATAGCTGGAGTAAATAAGGCTTATATACATATGGATGAGGCTTATTCTTTTGGGCTTGCTAATTATGATAAAATTGAAATTCAAGATAATGAGGACTTTTTTGATACATGGCACTCAAAAGAATATTATGAAGATTATTTATGCGTGAATGATGACGAATCAGGTAAGTTTGAGCCGGTGTATGTTAATCAAGAAAATGACGTTCATCCGCCTTTATATTATTTCCTTTTAAGAATTGCAATGGAATTTCATAAAAATAGCTATTCAAAGTGGTCTGGAATTATTATAAATATAATTATATATGAATTTATAACTGTTTTTATGTATTTGATTTTGCAAAAGCTTTTCAAAAACCAGACAAGATGCAAGGAAAAATCAATTGTGTTAGCTTTTATTTCAGCAATTGTAATGTCATCAATAACAAATGCTGTGTATATAAGAATGTATGCGTTATCAACTTTAAATGTTGTTATTACTACATATTTACATTTGAAATTGCTCGAAAGAGATAAAGTTGATTTAAAATTGTTGTGTTTTATTGGTTTATCTGCATTAGCTGGTTCGTTAACACATTATTATTACTTATTTTATTTAGCAATGATGTTTATAATGTTTGCTATAAAATATATTAAGGAAAAAAGGTTTAAAGAGTTAGGTGCTTATGTTGCTACTATGTGCATAGCTGGAGCTTTATCTTTAGTAATATTTCCATATTCAATACAACATATGTTTTTCGGTTATCGTGGAAAGGATGCAATGAAGAGTGCAAAAGATTCATCTTTATTTACAGAAGGTTTGAAAGCATATGTGAAGAAAATTAATAGAGAGACTTTTAGCTTTTTGATGTATGGTGCATTAGGATTTATTTTAATAGGAACTATATGTATGCTAATTAAAAAGAAGAAATTTGAAAAGAATATATATCTTAAATATATAGCAATACCTACGATATTTTATTTTTTAATAATTTCTGCTACATCTCCATGGTTTACACTTAGGTATATAGAGCCAGTTTGTGGATTGGTATTTATAATGATTATGTATCTGTTGGAAAGTGTATGGGAAAATGTCATTGGAGAAAAATGTACAATGGTGATTATGAGCCTTTGCTTGATAGCAATATTAGTTATACCAATGATTTTGAAGATTGAACCTGAGGAAATGTATTCTAATAAAAGTGATATTGTTTCTAAGGTTGAAAATGAATTGAATATTCCAACGATATATGTGTTTAAGTCAAATCAAAATCGCTTTTTGGATGATATATTGTTGTTTGCAAAATTGAATGAATCTTATATTGCGAAAGATTTAGAGTGCACTGATGAAAATATTAATGAAATTTTGGAAGGCAAAGATTTGTCTAGAGGTTTATTGATTTTTGTAAATGAAGGGCAAGATAACGAGAAAATACTTGATGAAATAAAAAATGCTACTGGTCTTTCAGAGTGGGAGAAGGTTAAAGATTTAAACTCTTGTAAGGTTTATTATATAAAGTAGAGATAGGGTGATATTATGCTAGATGAAATTGATATTGAAGATTATGAAAAAGAAATAGGTGAAGGAAATTTTGAAGATATATATAAGGATCTAGTTGATAAAGTTATTACTGTTGTTGAAGAACTTGGAAAGAAGAAAGGTTACAAAATACCTAAAGATAAAAGTGGAATAGAATTGCTTAATAGTATACAGTTTTATATTAAAGAGAATTTTATAGATTCTTTGAACGTTTATTATTTGATGAAAAGTTTGACAGAGTGGAATTATGATGAAGAAGATAATACTTATGATAAAAAAGTTAATAGTATTATAATAAGGTATAATGATTTAGTTGATAAATTAAAAATATATGAGAAAATTGAGTGTGAAATAATTGAAAAAGGATTTGATGCTGTAACTAAAGAAAGAGAAGAAAAATATGAAAAACAATTTAAAGAAAAAGTTGAACATTCAATGTATTACGAGGATTCTTGGAATATAGTGAAACTTATAAGAAAAGTTATTCTTGATAATGAAAAAAATTTTAAGAAGGCTAATGATGTTGAAAAAATAATGCTAATTGATAATGCTTATAATTATATTATGAAAATTGGATATAAGAAAGTTGCTTATATATATTCGGATGAGTATAAACAATTTATTTGAGGTGGACAATTGTGCCATCCACACACCCTAGTGGTCAAAAGAGATGCAGGATTTGGTACACCTGCCAAATAACTAGAATTAAGGAGCTATGGAAACATAGCTCCTTAATTTTTTTCTGAGTATTAGTTAAAATTTTGATAAAATTTCTTTTGTGCTAATTTTTCTTGAACGCCATTTAATGCTTCACCGAATCTTTGGAAGTGAACGACTTCACGTTCTCTTAAGAATCTTAATGGATCTAATACGTCAGGATCATCTGCGCAAAGGTCAATTAATTTTTCATATGTTGCACGAGCTTTTTGTTCGGCAGCAAGGTCTTCTGTTAAATCTGCTACAGGATCACTTGTTACTTGCAATGTTGCTGCGCTAAATGGTGTACCACTTGCTGCTTGAGGATATGTGCCCCAGCCGTGTGGTGTGTGTTTGTAAATTATCCTAAAAGAAAATATATATGTAACTACTTATCAAAAAAATTAAATTATATTTTAATAAGTCATTAAATCTGGACCTGGATTATAATTACCATTAAATTCATCAATTTTTTCTTTATCTTCAAATGTATATATTCCATTTTTTTTGTTTATTATTATATTTTGTTTATAATATGTAATTCTATCACTTAATCCAAAATCTCCATAGCTTATCTCATAGAAGTAAATAGTATAAATATATTTATCTCTATTTTCTTTTATATTAGATTTTTTAATCTTATAACTTCCATTTTCATAATTATATACATAATTATATGTATTAAAAATCGTTTTTATTTTATTTTTATCACTTATATTATTTAAATTTATTTTTTTATTATCTATGTCAATGATATCTCTTTTAAAGAAGATATATGTATGATCATATGTAACATCATTATAATTATTTTTATATGACTTAAAAACAGAATAATAAAAATCTTCATCATCAATTAATTCAAGTTTTAATAATTCTGAATTTTTGGCATCATATTTTTCATATGACGTTTTTATATAATTAATGGCCTCTTCAGCATTTTCAACACTATACTTTATTCCACCTAATAATTGATAATTGGTGCATTGTTCTATTTTCTTTGGAACAAAACCAGTTGGTAATTTCACATTATAAGCTGAATTTGCCCTGTTGTTATGTAATATTACAAAAATTATTCCAACAATTATTAGTGTTACTATTAATATCAAAACTATTATTGTAGTTAATTTAACTTTTATTTGTTTATTTTTATCTTCCATCTAAAATTCCCCTAAATAATTATAACACTATTATAAAAATATTACTACTTGTTACTAATATTTTTATCTTTTTTCTTCATTTTTAAATCTTTTATAATCTCGTTTGATAACTCATCACTAATAACATTCTTTACTGTAATTCCATCTTCTGTTACAGTTACATTTGAACTTAATTTTGCTCTGCTTGTTCATAGTATTTTTCATTTCTATAATATAGTTCGTTTAGATCTGGCGTAATAAATTTTTCCATACTATGCTGGCAAATAAGCTTATTGTTTTTTTCAATTATCTAAACCTATGAGCGACCCAAAAAAGATAATGACTCTTATGCTCAGTTACAAGCACAATTAGATAAAGATTCTTTAGAGTTATCCTACAATAAATGGTATATTTCAGATTTAGCCTTTGCAAAATGGAATAGACAGATGTTTAAATATGATAAACATTCAAGTGATTTAGTATTAAAAAGAAATATTGTAGTATCTTGTGATGTACCAAAAAGAGTAAGCAATATTGTAAATGCTAGTACAAGAATTTAAAAAGCAAAAAGGCTTTATTTTTTTGCACAAATACAAGCCTTTTTGCATATAAATTAATATCGTGGGAGGATTATATTATGTGTGAAAAAGTAAATTTTAATGTTATCGAAAAGAACAAATATGACAATATAGATGATATTACAAAGTTTATAAACAATATTGTTAACAAATTAATTGTAAATGAATTTGCGAAGAGTGTTGATTGAAACTATTCATTGCTGTATATGAGGTTGTACAAAATGAGTAGTTTACCGATTGGAGGGTAAACTTATGAGAGTGGCAATTTATTGTAGGCTTTCTCGTGAAGATGATGATAAACTTCATGAAAACGATGAAAGCGAAAGTATCCAAAATCAGAAATCTATGCTAATTAATTATGCAATAGAAAGGGGTTGGGATATTTATAATATTTACTGTGATGAAGATTATTCTGGAATTGACAGTGAAAGACCCCAATTTAATAAATTATTAGAAGATGCTAAAAATCATAAATTTGATATTGTACTTTGTAAAACACAAAGCAGATTTACTCGTGATATGGAAATGGTTGAGAAATATCTTCATAATAAATTTATAGAGTGGAATATTAGATTTGTTAGCCTTGTGGATCATGTTGATACATCAGATAAAGGAAACAAAAAATCAAGACAAATTAATGGTTTAGTTAATGAGTGGTATTTAGAGGATTTATCGGAAAATATTAGAAAAACATTTGACAGTAAAAGAAAACAAGGATTGCACATTGGCTCTTTTGTATGCTATGGATATAAAAGAAATCCAGAGAATAAGAATAAACTTATTATTGATACAGAAGTTGCTGATGTAATTAGGTTAATATTTAATCTATATGAACAAGGAAATGGAGTTACTAAAATTGCTCAAATATTAAATGATAAAGGTATTTTAACACCTACTAAATATAAACAATCGCAAGGGATTAATTTTAAAAATCAAGGCAAAAACATTGATTATTGGTGTGAATCTACAGTTAGTAAAATATTAAAAAATGAAGTTTATATTGGTAATTTAGTACAAGGCTATAATAAGAAAGTAAGCTATAAATCTAAACAAATGAAAAATCAGCCTAAATCAGAATGGATTATTGTAGAGAACACTCACGAACCTATTATTACAAAAGAACAATTTTATAAGGTTCAAGAGATTTTTAAAAGCAAAACAAGAAGGTGTAAAAATGGTGAAGTTCATTTATTTGCTAATAAACTTGTATGTTTAGATTGTGGTACAAAGCTTTATAAATGCAGAAATGATAGAGGTTACGTTTATTTTTCTTGTAAAGGCTCTAAAAAACTTTATGGAACTTGCACTTCCCATTCTATTGGCTATGAAAACCTTAAAAATCTTGTTACTGAAAAGATTAGAGAAAAGATTTTAGCATTTTACAATTTTGATAATATATCAGATGATTTATTTGTTTCAAATGATAATTTAAACAAAGCTAAATTATTACAAAATAAGGTTGAATTGCTTTCAAAAGAAATGAAAGATATCAACAATGCAATAAAAGAACTTTACTTAAATAAAGTAAGTGGCAAAGTTCCAAAAGATGTATTTGAAGATTTAAATACATCTTTCCTAACAGATAAATCCGCCAAGCAAAAAGAACTAAATAAAATACAAAATGATTTATCTAATTTAAATGAAAAAGAATTAAACAGTAAATTTATAAATGAACAAAAAGAAAAGATAATTAATCATTTTAAGGATTTTAAAGAACTTAATTATGATATTGTTAATAGCTTTATAGATTATATTGAAATTGGAGAAAAAGACAAAAAAACAAAGTCACAAGATCTTATTATTCATTGGAATTTTTAAATATGATAGTAATTTAAACTAATTTGTGCTATATTATTAGAATTTTTAAAGAAAGGATAGTGAAAATTATGATTAATGAAAAACAAGAAATTCTTGATATGTTCCCAAACTTTCGAGCAAGCATTTTAGAGAATTTATTTATAAAAGTTATCGAATAGTTTATGATGTTTCTGAAGATTCAAATACCGTTTACATACATTTTGTCGTTCATGGCAAAAGAAATTTTAAATCATATTATAAATCTTACATTAAAAATAATTTTTAATTCAAATTATTATTAAATTCTTTTAGGATATATTCCAAACCTACTCCATGATCTGTAAAATATGCTCCTAATCCGGCTTTTTCTAGTTCCTCAGGACATACACCATCTGTTAATTGATGAACCATACTGCTTACCATCTCAAGGTGGGCCAATTCTTCCGTGCCTATGTCGTTTAGGATAGCTTTTGATTTTTCATCTGGCATGCTTATTCTTTGAGAAATATATCTTAAAGCCGCACCAATTTCTCCGTCAGGTCCACCATATTGTGAAATTATAAATTTTGCTAAACGTGGATTTGGATTTTTTATTCTAACGGGATATTCTAATTTCTTTTGATATAACCACATTAAAAGCTACCTCCTTTTTCCCATGGCCAAGGCTGTTCTAGCCAACGCCATTTATTACATGGACATTCTATTGATAATGGTCCATACATTTTTTGATAGTTGTCTGTTAACATTCTTAATTTATTTGCATTTTCGTTGTGAAGACATAGAGCTCTCTGGTCGTTTGGGTTTATGTCTAGGTATAAGCCTAGTTCAATTACAGTAAAGTTTATAGCTCTTATTTCATCTAATAATTCTGATCTTGTTTTTGGGCAATTTTCTTCCATCATGAGTTACAGCCACCTCCAATTGAATTTTGGTCTTTTAAATAATTTATTGTGTCTAAAGATTGATTTGGACAGTATGGGCTAACTAGTTCAGGGAAGATTGTTCCCATTCTAAGTCCTATTTCTGGAGTGTATACTTGATTCATTCTTTGGTGTGGAACATAGCAATGGCCATACATCCAATCTTGTGGGAATGCTGATGTGTTTGTGAAGCCACATGAGCATGTATTATTATCTATGTTTCCATAGTCATTTTGTACCATACTACAAGATTCTTCGTACATTGTATTGTTATTATTGTTATTACATTGAGAGTTGTTGCATGAACAACCACAGTTTCTAAACATTTATAATTCCTCCTTTTTTCTTATAATATAAAATATGAGAAAAAATTAAAAAAAGTGATAAAAAGTAATTGTAATTATATAGTCATATGTTATAATTTACCTATATCGTTATTCACGACTTGAATGGATTTCGGAAATGTACGGTAGGATTTAGTAGGAAAAAGGAGTGAGAGTAAAATATGAAGAAAATGATGACAATAATTGATGAGGAAAATAACATAGAAGAGGTTGAGGTATTAAATATTTTGTATTTGGATGTGACTGAAAAAAATTATGTGTTTTATGTTGAACCAGGTGAAGAGGAAAATGGAAGTGTTTTGATTTGCACTGCATCATGTGAAAAGTTAGATGATAAAAGGTTAAGAATTGATAGAAGATTGTCAAATGTTGAAAGAAAAATGATGAAATTGTCTTTGAATATAATGTTTGGATTAACAAAGGATTAATTATTTGGAAACTCAGTAAAAATTTTACTGAGTTTTTTTAAAACTATTTCAAAAAATGCGAAAATAAGGTATAATAGAAAGGAATTGTTTTATTTAGGAGAGAAATATGCGAAAAAAGTGGAAATATAAAGAATTAGATGAAGAGAAAATTGATGAAATAGTTAAAAAATTTAATGTACCTGAATTATTAGCCACGGTTTTGGTTAATAGAGGTATAGTTGATGATGAAGAAATTAGAGTATTTTTAAATCCTACAAGATCTGATTTTCACGATCCATATTTAATGCCTGATATGGAGATTGCTGTTGAGAGAATTATAAAGGCAATTGATAATCAAGAAAAAGTTATTATTTATGGTGATTATGATGTTGATGGAATAACTAGTATTACAGTTTTAAAGAAATTTTTAAAGACTTGTGGTTTAGAGGCTGATTATTATATACCTAATCGTTTGAGTGAAGGTTATGGATTGAATAGGGCAGCGATTGATTATATAAAAGAAAAAGAATATACATTGATTATTACAGTTGATTGTGGAATTTCTGGTATTGAAGAGATTGAGTATGCAAATAGTTTAGGAATTGAAACTATTGTAACAGATCATCATGAGCCAATGGAAGTTTTACCACCTGCTGTTGCTATTGTTGATTTGAAGAGAAAAGATAATGATACATATCCATTCAAGAGCTTGGCCGGTTGTGGAGTCGTTTTTAAATTAACTCAAGCGCTTGGAATGAGACTTGGTATAGATGAAAAAGAATATTTAAAATATTTAGATATTGTTTGTGTTGGTACAATTTCAGATATTGTTCCATTAGTTGATGAAAATAGGGTTATTGCTAAACTTGGATTAAAGTTGGTTGAAGTTACTAGAAATCCTGGACTTAAGGCTTTGCTTAATGCTTCTGGATATAAGGTTGTTAACTCAAATACAATTTCTTTTGGAATTGCTCCTAGAATTAATGCTTGTGGAAGAATGGGCTATGAGGAAGAAGCTTTAAAATTATTTTTAACTGAAAATTTAGTTCAAGCTTCAGAAATAACTGAGAGATTGAATAAATATAATAGAGATAGACAAGAAATAGAGAAAAATATTTATGATGAAGCAATTAAAATGATGGAAAAGGAAGATTCAAATGCTCAGTCTATTGTTTTAGGAAGCAATAATTGGCATCATGGTGTTATTGGAATTGTTTCTTCAAAGATTACAGAGATGTATTTTAAACCTTCAATTTTGATATGTTTTGAAGGTGAGGATGGAAAAGGTTCTGGTAGAAGTATTCCTGGATTTGATCTTCATGAAGCTTTGGCTGAAACAGCTAAGTATTTAGAGAAATACGGCGGTCATGAAATGGCTGTTGGATTAAGTTTAAAAAAGAATAATTTTAATAGATTTAAAGAAGCTTTTGAAAAATATGTTGAAGAAAAAGATATAACTGGAATAGTTCCAATTATAGAGATTGATAAACAAATAAGTTTGAAAGATATAGATAGTAATATTGTTAAACAATTAGATTTATTAGAGCCTTTTGGTGAGGCTAATAGAAGACCAGTTTTTGTTTATAAGAATTTGAAAATAGATTCTATTCGTGCTTTATCAGATGGAAAGCATTTGAAGATGACATTGAAAGATGGTAATACAATTGTTAATGCGATTGGTTTTAATATGGGGCAACTTTCAAAAGAGTATATGATAGGTGATAGAATTGATGTTGTTGGAACATTAGAAATAAATGCTTATAACGGAAGAGAAATGGTACAAATTAATGTTAAGGATATAATGAAGTCTTTATAAAATATAGAAAAGGGGAGTGAATGATATATGAAAAGTGATATGTTAGAAAGAAATATTGATGATGTTATTAAACTTGCTAAAGAGAAGAATAGAAAAGTTGATGTGAAGAAGATAACTAAAGCATATAATTATGCATGTGAAAAGCATGGAGATCAAAAAAGAAGATCTGGTGAGCCTTATATTATTCATCCACTCCAAGTTGCATATACATTAGCTGGATTAGAAATGGATACAGATACAATTTGTGCGGCTTTGCTACATGATGTTGTTGAAGATACTGATGCAACTAATGAGGATCTTATTAGAGAGTTTGGTGAGTCTGTTGCTGAGATGGTAGATGGTGTTACTAAACTTGGTAAATTGCAATATACAACTAAAGAAGAGCAACAAGTTGAGGATTATAGAAAAATGTTCTTAGCAATGGGAAAAGATATTAGAGTTATTTTGATAAAACTTGCTGATAGACTTCATAATATGAGAACATTGAAATTTTTGAGTAGAGAAAGACAAATTGCTAATGCGAAGGAAACAATGGATTTGTATGCTCCTTTAGCTAACCGTTTAGGTATTTATTCTTTGAAATGGGAATTAGAGGATTTATCTTTCAAATATTTATATCCAGATGAGTATCATGAAATTGTTAAAGGCTTGGATAAAAAGAGAGAAGAGAGACTTGCTTTTATTGATAGTATAATGGATGAGATAAGAGTTGAGTTGAAGAATGCTAAGATAAATGCTGAGGTTACTGGTAGAGCAAAACATATTTATAGTATTTATAGAAAAATGCAAAGAGATAATTCAACATTAGATCAAGTTTATGATTTATTTGCTCTTAGAATTTTAGTTAATTCTGTTAGAGATTGTTATGCTGCTTTAGGTATTGTTCATGATTTATATAATCCAATGCCTGGTAGATTTAAAGATTATATTTCAGTACCTAAAAAGAACATGTATCAGTCTATACATACAACTTTGATAGGTCCCAATGGTACTCCTTTTGAGGTTCAGATTAGAACTTGGGATATGCATAGGGTTGCTGAGTTTGGTATTGCAGCGCATTGGGCTTACAAAGAGCAAAGTTATAAAGGAAAGAAAAAAGCTGTTGTTGTTAAAGATGATAAATTGTCTTGGCTTCGTGAAACTTTGGAATGGCAAAAAAATACTGAAAATCCTGATGAATTTTTAAATACTTTAAAGAAAGAATTATTTGAGGATGAAGTTCACGTGTTTACTCCAAAGGGTGATATTAAAGTTTTGCCTCGTGGTAGTACACCAATTGATTTAGCTTATGCAATTCATGAGCAAGTTGGACATAGAATGATAGGTGCTAAAATTAATAGTAAAATGATGCCTATTGTTACTAAACTTCAAAATGGTGATATTGTTGAAATTATTACTTCTGATTCTGCTAAAGGTCCAAGTAGAGATTGGCTTAAGTTTGTTAAGAGTAGTGGTGCAAAAACTAAGATTCAACAATGGTTTAAGAAGGCTCAAAGAGAAGAGAACATTGAAAAAGGTAAAGATATTTTAGAAAAAGATATAAAGAAATTAGGAATGAAGCATAGTGACTTGTTCAAACCTGAATGGGTTCAAATTGCTTTAGATAGATATAAATATAATTCAGTTGATGATATGTATGCAAGTATTGGTTTCGGTGCTATTTCAGCTACTAAGATTATTGCAAGATTACTTGAAGAATATAGAAAGGAACATAAAGAAGAGGATTTAGAAAAAACTATTTCTGAGCTTGCTAATAAAAAGACTTTGACTAAGCCTTCAAGAACTGGTGTTATCGTTGAGGGTATTGATAACTGCTTAGTTAAGCTTTCAAAGTGTTGTAATCCATTACCTGGTGATCAGATTGTTGGTTATATCACTAAAGGTAGAGGGGTTTCAGTCCATCGTGCTGATTGTGTTAATGTTAAGGATTTGCTTTCTGATGAGGGTAGAATGATTGATGTTTATTGGGCTAATGAGGCTAAGACTACTTATAGTGTTGAGGTTACTGTGTATGCTAATGATAGACAGGGATTGCTTGCTGATGTTATTAAGGCTATTACTGGTGCTAAGTTTAATATCCTTGGGGTTAATACTAAGACTACTAAGGAGAGAATTGCTATTATTGATATGACTATTGAGCTTGAGAATTTGGAGGAGTTGAATAAGGTTATTAGGGTGCTTAGGGGTGTTGACAGTGTATACGACGTAAAGAGAAATAAGTGATGGGTTCGAAAGATAATCATCATTTTGCGTTGTTACATTTCAGTTTTAATTCCTGCGATGTACCTATGTACGCCTCGGAATTTAAAACTTCATGCGCTTAGCAAAATAATAATTCTATTTCGAACGGTTTAAGAGTGAAATAATTAATTTATTTCGAATAGCTGAGTTATAAAAATTTACAAAAGAGAAGGAGAGAAAATGATTTTAAAAACTTTGAAGTTGAAAATTGGTCATATGAATTTGGTGACTAATTGTTATATTATTGTTGATGAGCATTCTAAGGAGGCTATGGTTATTGATCCGGGTTCTGAGCCTGAGAAGATTATTGAAATGCTTGATATATTGGATGCTAATTTGAAATATATTTTTTTAACGCATTGCCATGCTGATCATATTGGTGCTGTTGATGCGATTAAAAATGCTAAGGGTGGTAAGATTTTAATTAGTCGTGATGATAGTTCGGGTTTATATGATTCGTCTATTAGCTTGACTTATTATACAGAAACTCATAATCCTGAACTTGAGCCTGATTCTAGGGTTGATGATGGTGATTTGATTCATGTTGGAAATATTGAGTTTAGAGTAATTGCTACTCCTGGACATACAAAAGGTGGACTTTGTTTATATTGTCCTGATGAGGATATGATTTTTACAGGTGATACAATTTTTTCTGGTTGCTGGGGAAGAACAGATCTTCCAACTGGTAGTATGGATGACATTATGGATTCTATTACTCATAAAATTTTGATTTTACCTGAGAATACAATTATGTATCCAGGACATGGAAAGTCTACTCTAATTAAAGAAGAAAAACCGATTTATTTCGAATTGAGAAAAAAAGATTTTTAAGGAGTGATATTTATGATACAAAAACCTAAGGGAACTAAGGATATATTGCCTGATGAAGTTTATAAATGGCAATATATCGAGAGCAAAATAAAAGATATTTTTGCGAATGCTGGAATGAAGGAGATTAGGGTTCCTGTTTTTGAACACACAGAATTATTTTCTAGAGGTGTTGGAGAGACTACTGATGTTGTTCAAAAGGAAATGTATACTTTTGAAGATAAAGGCGGAAGAAGTATTACATTGAGACCTGAAGGAACAGCTGGTGTTGTTAGAAGTTACATAGAAAATGGTATGGCAAGTCAGCCCACTCCAATTAAGTTATGGTATGAGATGGCTATGTACCGTTATGAAAATGTTCAAAAAGGACGTTTGAGAGAATTTAGACAAATTGGTACTGAAGTTTTTGGTACTTCAAGTTATTTAGCTGATGTTGAGTGTATTATGTTAGGTGTTAAAATATTTAAAGAATTGAATATTCCTAATATTAAATTGAATTTGAATAGTATTGGTTGTCCTGAGTGCAGAAGAAAATATCAGGAAGCTTTGAGAGAATTTATTAGACCAAATTTAGAAAAGTATTGCGATACTTGCAAGACTAGATTTGAGAAAAATCCTATGAGAATTCTTGATTGTAAAGAGAAAAAGTGTAAAGAAATGAATCAAGGAGCACCTATTATATTAGATTATTTATGTGATGATTGTAGAGAACACTTTGATAAAGTTAAGAAAATGCTTACAGATTTAGGTGTTGATTTTGAGATTGATGCAGGAATTGTTAGAGGATTAGATTATTATACAAGAACTGTTTTTGAATTTGTTTCTGAGGATGATGGTTTAACAGTTCTTGGTGGTGGACGTTATGATGGTTTAGTGAAAGAAGTTGGTGGGCAAGATACTCCTGCTGTTGGATTTGCAATGGGGGCAGAAAGACTTCTTGAAGTTTTTGAAAGATATAATAAAGATGTTGCTAAACCAAAAGTAATGGATTTATATGTAGCTAATATTGGTGGAAAGGCAAATGAATTTGCGACAGAGCTTGTTTTAAAACTTCGTGATAAAGGTGCTTTTGTTGAGAAGGATATTTGTGAAAGAAGTTTAAAGGCTCAATTTAAATATGCTGATAAAAATAATGCAAAATTTGTTTTGACTTTGGGTGATGATGAAGTTGAAACTAAAAAAGCTAAAATTAAAAATATGCAATCTGGTGGGGAAACTGAAGTTGAATTAAATGCAGATGAGATTGTTAAAGTAATAATGTAATAAATGGTGTTGGCTTGAATAGCCTTGACCATGAAAATAAAAAATGGAGTATGTCCTAAAATAAAGTTCTATATTAAATTTTGAATCATATATTATATAAAGTAGATATATGAGGTAGAAATGGTAAATTTTAGAGTTGTTAGATTAGGTGATGTTTTAAGAAATCTAGTAAAAGTTGTAATACTAATTGGTTGTATTATGATATTTGCTAGATTTTTTAGTGGAATTAAAAAGATAAATTTTCAGCAATTTGTTGAGAACAGAAAACGTGAAATAGAAGGAAAAACTTTTATTGAATGTCTTGAGGAAAATTTGGATGATGGTACTATTAAAAAAGAGATGGATAAGGAAAATTTGATATCTAAAGAGTTGGATTTTATAGTTCAAGCTTCGAATCCTCCGGAAGAGGATGAACATATTGAGGCAGTTGAAGAAGCGGCTATTCAACCAGTTCAGCAAGATGAGGTTGTGCCGACTTCTCTTGCTACACAGGTGGTATCTGAACATAATAAAAAGGATGTTTATAATTCTACATATTCTACAGTTCAAATTAGAAATCAAACTTCTTTTCAATTAACTCAAGAAATGCTTACTCCTGATATTACTTTTGATAAAAGTAATATCATTATTTTTCACACTCATACAAGTGAGAGCTATACACCATCAGAAGCATATCCATATGTGGCAAGTGGCAATTATAGAACCTTAGATACTAATGCAAATGTTGTTGGTGTTGGAAATGAATTAGCTAATAGACTTATTCAGAAGAATATTAATGTTGTGCATGATTCTACTTTTCATGATTATCCTGAGTATAATGGTGCTTATACGAGGTCTTTGAAAACTGTTCAAGGTTTGCTTGGTTCTACTCCTGCAGATTTAGTTATTGATTTGCATAGAGATGCAATTGCTGATAGTAGTTATGGACCTAGTGTGATGATTGGTGATGAGAAAGTTGCACAGCTTATGTTTGTTATGGGAAGTAGTGAAGGGGGACTTAGTCATCCTAATTGGATTAATAATTTGAAAATTGCTGTGAAAATTCAAGAAAAGGCAAATGAGATGTATCCTGGATTGTTTAAGCCTATTTTACTTAGTAAGTATAGATATAATGAGCACTTGGCTAAAGGTTCTTGTATTATAGAAGTTGGTGCGACTGGGAACACTATGGATGAGTGTGTTGCGAGTATGAAATATTTAGCCGAAGTCATTTCAGCTGTTGAATAAATGGATGGCAATATAACATTCATATAAATTTTTTCACACCTTGCTGTCGCATTCTTTAATCAAGGAAATAAAAATTTAAAATTTTTATTTCCCTAAACGAGTAGAATGCTTCAATCGAACTCGCTACGCTTGTTTGGTCCCTGCGCGGTGATTCAAAAATTTTATATGAATGTTATATTGTGCAAAGCTTTGAGCAAATAAATATTACTGGAAATATCAAATTTATTTGAGTATGATAAAAAGTGGAGCTAGGACTGAAAATTGAAAATTTTCATATTTGTTCGCTATATTGTATTGATTAAAAATTTTTTTATAATTATAATTAAGACAGTTAAAGGAGGAGATATAATGATTAAACTTGATTTTAAGAATTCTAGTATAAATGAAAGAATGATATATAAAATGGAGGAGATGGTCTTAGCAAACCATAATAAATTGCATGAAAATCCTGATGATGAAAAGCAATTTTTAGGCTGGGTTAATCTTCCTGAAAATTATGATAAAAAAGAATTTGAAAGAATAAAGAAGGCTGCAAATAAGATTCAAAATGATTCTGATGTTTTGATTGTTATTGGTATTGGTGGTTCTTATTTAGGTGCTAGAGCTGTTATTGAAGCTCTTACAAATTGTTTTTACAATATGTTACCAGCTAAGAAAAGAAATAATCCTATGATTGTATATGCTGGAAATAATTTAAGTCCTAATTATTTAAATGATTTATTAAATTTAATTGGTGAAAGAGATATTTCTCTTAATGTTATTTCAAAATCTGGAACTACTACTGAACCTGCAATTGCGTTTAGAGTTTTAAGAGAAGCTATTGAAACTAAGTATGGCGTTGAAGAGGCTAAGAAGAGAATTTATGTAACAACTGATAAGAAGAAGGGAGCTTTGAAGGGTGTTGCTGATGAAGAAAATTATGAAACTTTCGTTATTCCTGATAATGTTGGTGGAAGATTTTCTGTTTTAACTGCTGTTGGATTATTGCCTATTGCAACTGCTGGAATTGATATAGACAAGCTTATGCAAGGTGCAAGAGATGCAAGAGAAAAATATATGGATTCAAGTGTAAAATTTAATGATTGTTATAAATATGCAGTTATAAGAAATTTACTTTATTCTTCAGATAAAAAAATTGAGGTTCTTGCTAATTATGAACCACAACTTCATTATTTTACAGAGTGGTGGAAACAGCTTTATGGTGAGAGTGAAGGAAAAGATGGCAAAGGAATTTTCCCTGCTGGAGTTGATTTAACAACGGATTTACATTCAATGGGACAATATATTCAAGATGGTGAGAGACACTTATTTGAAACAGTTTTAGCTGTTGAAGAATCAAAAAGCGATATAGTTGTAAAAGAAGATTCTGATAATGCTGATGGATTGAATTATTTAGCTGGTAAAGGATTAGATTTTATTAATAAAAAGGCGATGGAAGGTACAATTGAAGCACACGTTACTGGAAATGTGCCAAATATAAAGATTACAATGGATAAACTTGATGAAGAAAATTTAGGACAATTGATTTATTTCTTTGAAAAGGCTTGTGCTATGTCTGGTTTAATTTTAGGAGTTAATCCATTTAACCAACCAGGTGTTGAAGAATATAAAAAGAATATGTTTAGATTGTTAGAGAAACCTGGGTACTAATATTGTGTGATTGATGAACGGTAATGTGGCATTGTAATTGATGCGATGTGACCGTTTATGTATGAAAGAACGTTTAGGTAATAATCTTGACTGGTGTGATATAATAAGAGCATCAAACATAGATAGGAGGTTTCTGATATGCGGAAATCTAGCAAAAAGAGAGTTCTCATTCTTTCAATAATGCTATTAGTAACCTTTCTATTTGTTTGTCGGTATATTCCATATATTAAGCCAGTTCCTGTTGAAGCTGTCGAGCATTTAGACTCAGTTCTTGAAATACATATGATTGATGTTGGTCAAGCTGAATCAATATTAGTTGTTCAAGGAGAACATGCAATGCTGATTGATACAGGTGATATGTTTGATGGTAAAACTGTTGTTAGATATTTGCAAAGTGTTGGTATTAATAAGCTGGATGCTATAATCATAACTCATTATCATAATGACCATTCAGGTGGTATGCATGATGTTTTGAGTGCGATTGAAGTTAAAAAAGTTGTAGGAATGCGTGGAAAGTATATTTCTACAGCACAAGAGCTTTTTTGGTATTCAGATATGCAAATTTCACGTATAGTTTCATCATTGGTTCATGTGAAGAGAATATCTTTAGAATCACCTTATAGGAAAGCGGGTATTCTTAGAACCATGTGGCTTGGCGATGCAGAAGTTGATTTTTTATCTCAGGAAACACATACTGATATTGTTAATAACAAGTCTATTGTTATGAAAGTATCGTATAAAGATGTTTCGGCTTTGTTTACAGGGGATTCTCAGAAAGAGGTTGAGGATAGTCTTTTGGAAGCAGAGATTGATGTTTCAGCAGATATTTTAAATGTTGGACATCATGGGAGCAAAACTTCAACTAGTATGGATTTTCTTGAAAAGGTTAATCCTGAATATGCTCTTATTAGTTGTGGTGAAGACAATGAGTATGGTCATCCGAACTCATTTGTTATGGAAAAACTACAGAATCAGAAAGCGAGAGTGTATAGGACTGATTTGGATGGAGATGTTGTTTTGGAAACCGATGGAACGAAGGAAGGCATAATGGTTATGACGAGTAAATAGAATGAGGACGCAAAAAGACTGTGTGTGAAATGTTGCACACAGTCTTCTTCTGTGTTAGTATTATAGAAGTAAATTAAAATTAGATAGAGGAAAAAATGAATTATACAATAATAAATGGCGCTGTTGAATTTGGTGCGGAAACAATATTAGAAGAAATAAATTTTGAAATTAAAGGAAAAGATAAGATTGCGGTTGTTGGTAGAAATGGTGCTGGAAAGTCTACTCTTTTAAAAGCTATTATAAATAATGAAATGCTTACTGAAGGAATTGGTGAGGATAAATTCAGTATTTATAAAGAAGGTAGTCCGGTTATTGGTTATTTGAAACAGATAGAATTTGAAGATGATTCTGTTACTATGCTTGATGAGCTTTTGAAGGTGTACAAGCCAATAATAGATTTAGAGAATAAAATTCAGAAGTTAGTTAAGCAGATGGAAACAGATAAATCTGAAAAGCTTGCTATGGAATATTCTAAGGCAATGGATCGTTATGAATTTTTAGATGGTTATACATATAAAAAAGAATATGAAACGGTTATTAATAAGTTCGGATTTTCTGCTGATGATAAAAATAAAAAGATTTCTGAATTTTCAGGTGGTCAAAGAACTAAAATAGCATTTATGAAGTTGCTTTTAAGTAAGCCGGATATTTTGCTTTTAGATGAACCAACAAATCATTTGGATGTTTCTACAATTGAATGGTTAGAAGGTTATTTGAAAAATTATCCTAGAGCTGTTGTTATTGTTTCTCATGATAGAATGTTTTTAGATAAAATTGCTAACAAAGTTTATGAAATTGAATATGGAACAATTACAAAATATACTGGAAATTATAGTGATTTTGAAAGACAAAAGAAAGTTAATTATGAAAAGCAGTTGAAGGATTATGAATATCAGCAAGCTGAGATAAGGAGACTGATGAGAGTTGTTGAAAGGTTTAGATATAAAGCTTCTAAGGCTAAGATGGCTCAAGCTAAGTTAAAGCAAATTGAACATATGGTAAAAATAAAGGAACCAAGTAAGTATGATTTGACTACTTTTAGAACTAATTTTGCTTTAGAAAAAGAGAGCGGAAGAGATATTTTACATGCGAAAAATTTGGAGATTGGTTATGATAAGCCAATTCAAAATGTGACATTTGATTTATATAGAGGGCAAAAGCTTGGTGTAATTGGTGAGAATGGAATTGGAAAGTCAACATTACTAAAAACGATTGTTGGAAGTATTGAAAAGCTTGGTGGAGAGGTTGAGTTTGGACATAATGTTGAGATAGGATATTTTGACCAGCAGATGGCTTTACTAGATTCAGAAAAGACAGTTTTTGATGATTTTGCAACTGATTTTCCTAGTTTAACAACAACAGAAATTAGAAGTTCTTTAGCTGCATTTATGTTTTATGGAGAAGATGTTTTTAAGAAAATTAGTATGCTTTCAGGTGGCGAAAAAGTTAGATTAGAACTTGCAAAAATATTGAAGAAGGGACCTAATTTCTTGATTTTAGATGAGCCTACAAATCATATGGATATTGTAGGTAAGGAAAGTTTGGAGAGATTGCTTTCTGAATATAAAGGAACTATTTTAGTTGTATCTCATGATAGATTTTTCATAAATAAAATTGCTGATTCATTATTAATCTTTTCAAAGAATGGTGTTAAATTTTTTGATGGCAATTATGAAAAGTATGAAGAAGAGAAAAAAGATGAGGTTGTTGAAAAGGTTGAAGTAGCAAAAAAAGAAAAGAGTACTAATAATTTGTACTTGCAACAAAAAGAAGAGGCAAGAAGATTAGCAAGAGTAAAGAAAATTGAAAGAGAGATTGATGTGCTTGATGGAAAAATTGCTGAGTTAAAATTGGAGTTGCAAAAGGAAGAAGTTTATACTGATTATGAGAAACTAACGAAAGTACAAAATGAAATTAATGAGTTAGAAGAAAAGAATAATGAGCTAATGGAAGAGTGGGAGAAGTTAGAGAGTTAATAAAAATAGAGATGTTTTGAAATGAACCCAAAGTGTTAGACAAAAGTTTAACATTTGGGTTCATTATTTTTATACATTTATTAAATCATTTATAATTTTTTCTTCTGTTTTGAAGAAATTTGAAGTTAATATTGAATGTTGTTTTTTATTGAAGAAACATTCTAATAGAGGTAGTTTGTGAGAGTCGAATTTTATTCCTTTTTCTTTTAAATATTTGCAAGTGAATAGTTTGCATGTAATGCATTTTGTTGTGCAGTTGCGATTTTGTTGATATTTACAAAGTTGTTCGTTTTTTATGAATTGTGGTGAAAAGAAACCGGCATATTCGAAAGAGTAACAACATCCCATAATTGAATGTGCTGATTTGTTTTCTCTGTTTGCAATACATTTGTCGTTTTTAAAATCACATATATTGTTTTCTCTGAATTGATTGTCTAGGTAATTACAAACGTTTTCGTATATTAAAGTGTATTGTTCTTTTTTATTTGTTATTTCAAGTGCTTTTAAAGCTGTTTCAATATCTGAAATGTATTTAGTATGTTCGGATTCTTGAATATTTGAAGTGTAGGTTAGTTCAAATTTAGAACATAATTTTTTAAGTTCTATTAAATTTTCTATAATCCATTTTGTTTCGTTAAAATCATCACTTGGGTTGAGTACAAGATTAAATTGCTTGGTTAATTGTTTTATAATTTTGGTTCCAATATGTGAGGTAGTATTTTTTATTTTTGATTTTGTTATGTAAATAGTGTTTGCTTCTAGTTGGCTTATTGGAGCCGAATAACTGATATAGATTGTATTTTTTGTTCCGTTCATTTTTTCCTCCATAAATTGTATAGAGTATATCATATTGAGAAAAAAGAATATAGTTTTTATAATAAAAATTCAACTTGAAAAGTTACTATTTTAATAAGATAGTTTTTTTGTTGATATTTCAACTTTTTCTTGCAATTCCTACCAAAATGGTAGTATAATAGATGATGTTGGAGGAAATAATATGAAAGTATCAAGTAAAGGAAGATATGCTCTTCGTATAATGATAGATTTGGCGATGAATGATAATGGAAATTTTATTTCACTTAAAGAGATTGCTGAGAGAAATGGAATGTCTATGAAGTATTCAGAGCAAATTGTTTCTATGTTAAATAAGGCAGGTTATTTACAAACTGCTAGAGGAAATAATGGTGGTTATAAGTTAAATAGAAAACCTGAGGAATACAAGGTTGGAGATATCCTTAGAGCATCTGAAGGCGATTTAGCGCCTATTATGTGTTTAGAGGAAGATGGAGTTTGTACAAGAAAAGAAAATTGTATTACTTATTCTTTTTGGGAAGGGCTTGATAAGGCTATTAATGATTATGTTGATAGTAAAACTCTTGCTGATTTAATCAGAAAATAGTATTCCTATTGACTAGGTAGGAAATAGATGGTATAATTCCTACTGCGTTAGTATGAAAAAGAAAAATATAAATTAATATATAAAAAGAAGTTATTAATTTAATTAATATAAAAATAAAAAATAAAGATAAATGAAGATATCGAGAGATAACTATTCATTTATAGGGATAGGAGTTATTTTAATGAATACATTATTGGACATTAAAGATTTATATGTAAATGCAGGAGAAAAGCAAATTTTAAAAGGTCTTAATTTGCAAGTTAATAAGGGTGAGATTCATGTTATTATGGGACCTAACGGTGCTGGAAAGTCAACTCTTGCTAATGTTATTTTAAATAATCCTGAATATACTAAAAAATCAGGTGTTGTAGAATTTGATGGAGAAAATATTAATGAACTTACAACTGATAAAATTGCTAAAAAGGGAGTATTTATGTCTTTCCAATCTCCTGAGGAGATTCCTGGAATTTCAAATATGAACTTTTTAAAATATGCTAAAGGTAAGATTACTGAAAAGCCTGTTAGAATATTTGAATTTAAGAAGCAAGTTATGCAATATGCTGAAGAATTGAATATGAATCCAAAATTGGTAGAAAGAAATTTGAATGTTGGTTTTTCTGGTGGTGAGAAAAAGAAAAATGAAATTCTTCAAATGCTAGTATTAGAACCCAAATTGGCTATTCTTGATGAAACAGATTCTGGACTTGATGTTGATGCAATTAGAACTGTATCAAAAGGTATAGAAATGTTTAAATCTAGCGAAAATGCGGTTGTTATAATTACCCATAATACTCGTATTTTACAATATTTAGATGTTGATTATGTTCATGTTTTAGTTGATGGAAAGATTGTAAAAACAGGAGATGGAAGTTTGGCTAAAACAATAGAAGAAAATGGATATGAAGAATATAAGAGAAAAGAGGATTAGTTTTTATGTCAGAAAAGACTAAGGTAGAGGATATAAATAGAAATATATATGATATAAAAAATGCAGATGATTATGATTTTAAAATGCAAAAGGGTTTGAACAGAGAAATTGTTACTGAAATTTCTAAGATGAAAAACGAACCTGAATGGATGCTTAAAATTAGATTAGATGCTTTGGAAATGTATAATAAGTTGGAACTTCCTACTTGGGGACCAGATTTATCTGATTTAAAAATGGACGAGATTGCAACTTATGTTAGACCTAAATCTAAATTGAATACTAATTGGGATGATGTTCCTGAGGATATAAAAAATACTTTTGATAAGCTTGGTATTCCAGAAGCTGAGAAAAAATCTTTGTCTGGAGTTGGAGCTCAGTATGATTCAGAAGTTGTGTATCATAGTATAAAAGAGGAACTTATTAAACAAGGTGTTATTTATACAGATATGGAGACTGCTGTTAGAGAGTATCCAGAGCTTGTTAAGGAGCATTTTATGAAGTGTGTTCCTATTAGTGATCATAAGTTTGTTGCATTACATGCTGCTGTATGGTCTGGTGGTTCTTTTGTTTATGTTCCAAAGGGAGTTAAGGTTGATATACCTTTGCAGTCTTATTTTAGATTAAATTCACCAGAATCAGGACAATTTGAACATACTTTGATTATAGTTGATGAGGGTGCAAGCTTACATTTTATTGAAGGTTGTTCTGCTCCAAAGTATAACAAGGTAAATCTTCATGCTGGTTGTGTTGAATTATATGTTAAAGATGATGCATATTTACGTTATTCAACTATTGAAAACTGGTCTAAGAATATGATGAACTTGAATACAAAGAAAGCTTTAGTTGGTAAAAATGCTCAAATTGATTGGGTTACAGGTTCTTTTGGATCTAAGATTTCAATGTTGTATCCAATGAGTATTTTGAATGGAGAGAATGCAAAGACTGAGTATACTGGTATTACTTTTGCTGGTAAGGGACAAAACTTAGATACTGGTTTTAAGGTCGTTCACAATGCTCCAAATACTTCTTCAGTTGTAAATTCTAAATCAATTTCAAAAGACGGTGGTTCTTGCACATATAGAGCTTTGGTTAGAATTTCTGAGAATGCTAAAAATTCAAAATGTAGTGTAAGTTGTGAGTCTTTGATGCTTGATGATATTTCAAGATCAGATACTATTCCAGCTAATGATATTAGAACAGATGAAGTTGAATTTTCACATGAAGCTAAGATTGGTAAGATAAGTGATAAAGAAATTTTCTATTTAATGAGTAGAGGACTTTCTGAGGAAGATGCTAAAGCTATGATAGTTAGAGGTTTTGCTTATCCTATTTCAAAAGAGTTACCAGTTGAATATGCGGTTGAAATGAATAATTTGATAAACTTAGAATTGGAGGGAAGTATTGGATAATGGAAAAAGTTATTGTAAATGAAACACCAATTAGAACTTCTAGAAATTTTGGAATAAATAATATTAAGTTAGAAAATATAGTGTTACCTGAAAATTTGAATAAGTTTGAAAATGTAAAAATTACTTCAAATCATTGTGAGGTTTCAGATGTTAAGCCTAATGTAAAACTTGTTTATGGAATGAGTAATGTTTTTGAAGAAAATTTGGAGAAGAATTGTAATAGTGCATTAAAGGTTTCAAGTGAAAAGAAGGATGATATTTGTATTGAATATTGTTTTGACGATAGCAATGCTGATTTGTTGAATTATTTAGAAATTGAAGCTATAAAAGATACGAATGTGATTATTAAATACATTTCAAATACTGATAAAGAATGTTTTCATAATGGTATTTTAAGAGTTAATGCTAAGAATGGTGCTAAATTAAATATTGCAATTATTAATTTATTAAATAATAAATCTTTGAATTTTGAATCTATAGAAAATAGTTTTGAAAATGATGCAGTAGTTAATTATACAATTATTGATATAGGTGCTAAAACTAGCGTTTCTAATTATTATTCAAATATGGTTGGACGAGGTTCAAAAAATGATTTGAAAACTATTTATTTAGGGACAGATAATCAGATAAAGGATATTAATTATATTGCTGAGCTTAGAGGCGAAAAAACAGATATAAATATTGATGTTCAAGGAGCTTTGAAAAATCATAGTAAAAAGAATTTTAAAGGTACAATTGATTTTAAGAAAGGTTGTAAAAAGGCTGTTGGTGATGAAAATGAGTACTGCATGCTTTTGACAGATGATTCAAAATCAATTGCGTTGCCAATGCTTTTATGTACTGAGGATGATGTTGAAGGTAACCATAGTACAGCTTCAGGAAAGGTTGATGCTCAAGAGCTTTTCTATATTATGAGTAGAGGAATTGCTTATAATGATGCGATAAAGCTTATTGTTAAATCTAGATTTAATAAAATATTAGAAAGAATAAAAGATGAAGATTTAAAAACTGAAATTTTACAAGAAATAGATAGGAGATTAGATTAATGAATTTTAAAGAGGATTTTCCAATTTTTAAAAATAGGGATATAGCTTATTTAGATAGTGGTGCGACAGCTCAAAAACCTCAAATTGTAATTGATGCTATAAATAATTTCTATGATAAATTTAATGCTAATCCTCATAGAGGAGCGTATACTCTAAGTGTTGAGGCAACTGCTGTTTATGAAGATACAAGGGCGAAAATTGCAAAATTTATAAATGCTAAACATCCGGAAGAAATTATTTTTTCGAAAAATGCGAGTGAGAGTTTGAATTTGCTTGCGTATTCATATGGATTGGATAATTTGAAAAAGGGTGATGATGTAGTTATTTCAATTATGGAGCATCATTCTAATTTGGTTCCTTGGCAATTTGTTACTCAAAAAACTGGCAGTGAATTAAAGTATATGTATATTAATGATGAGTTCGAACTTTCAAAAGAGGAGATTGAAAGTAAGATTATTGATAATACTAAAATAGTTGGAATTACACATGTTTCAAATGTTTTAGGAACTATAAATAATGTTAAAGAAATTATAAAATATGCTCATAAAAAAGGTGCAGTGGTAATTGTTGATGCATCACAGAGTATTCCTCATATGAAGATTGATGTTCAAGATTTGGATGCTGATTTTCTTGTTTTTTCAGGACATAAAATGTTTGCACCTCTTGGAATTGGCGTTTTGTACGGTAAGAGAGAATTGCTAAATAAAATGAATCCATTTTTAATGGGTGGAGATATGATTGAATATGTTTATGAGCAAAAAACTACTTTTGCTCCACTTCCAAATAAATTTGAGGCTGGAACTCAAAATGTTGAGGGTGTTGTTGGATTAGGTGCTGCTATTGATTATATTAATAGTATTGGTTATGATAAGATTCAAGAACATGATAGAGAGATTGTTGAGTATGCTCGTGAAAAATTGTCAAAATTAGATTATTTGGATATATATATGACACCTAATGCTGAAAATCATTCTGCTGTTATTTCATTTAATATAAAGGGTGTTCATCCTCATGATGTTGCAAGTATTTTAGATTCAGAAAATGTTTGCGTTAGATCTGGAAACCATTGTGCTCAGCCACTTATGAGATTCTTAGATATTGATTCAACTTGTAGAGCTAGCTTTTATATTTACAATACCAAAGAGGATGTCGATAGATTAGTTGCTGGAATTGAAAAGGCATACAAGATGTTTGAAAAATATATTAATAGGTAGGAGATTAAAGTGGATAATTTAGATGAATTATATAATGATATTATAATGGAACATAGTATGAATTCTTATAATAAGAAAAAGCTTGATGG
>USQZ01000024.1 GCA_900556975.1 uncultured Clostridium sp.
TTGCAACTACTGCCATTTTAAATTCCTCCTTGTTTTTTATACTTCCGCAAGCCTTAATTTTTAGCATTTAGGGTCACTAGTTTGTACTAGCACAAGCCTAAACTAAACTTGCGTGCTTTTTAATGCTTTGCTATTATATCAGACTTTTTTAGGTTTTGCAATACTTTCAAATAAAAAACTTAGATATGTCACTCTTTTTAGCTAAATTTCATTTTATTTTTTATTGATATTTAACCTCTGTAATATGTATTTGGCTTTCTATCTTTCTATATATCAAGAGCTTTCATCCTAAAAGTGTTTTTTTATGCTTTAATGTATAAAAAAGCTTGGACAGTGTGTCCAAGCTTTTCTGAGGCGGTCGCGTCGCCTTTGGTATTATTTTGTTCCTTTAACATAATTACACTCTGTACCAATTAAGGTAATCGTGTAAGTCACTCCTGCTAAATCAAAGAGTGTTTCTTCAACGTCTTGATTCTTATAGCATTTTGTTTTAAACATAACTGCCCCCTCTGGCGCTTTTTGGATTTTGCTAATTATCTTATTAATTTCTTCGGTTGATACAATCCGTTCTAATGTTTCCCTATCCAATACCATACCTCTACCTCCTATGTTGCTTAATCCTTATTGAATTGCTACTTATACATTTTACTATATTTTGCCATATTTGTCTAGTGGTATTATATTTTCTGTAATTCGAAGTTCAAATAATCTGCACTAATTAGTTTATATTCAATACCATACAAATTATAATCTTTTACATTTCCATATGCTTGTTCACCATGTAGATGTCCATAGTAGCATCTTTTAACATTATGTTTTCCCATAATTTCAGCATATGGATTTTGTTGTTTTGTTTCTGGATTTTCATAAGGTGGATAATGCATTACAACTATTATTTCTTTTGAATCGCCATATTCTTTTTGGATTGCTTCTAATTCCATTTGCAATCTTAATTTTTCTCTTCTTAAAATTTTATTGTCTTCTTCTTTTCCTCCAATTACCCATCCGTGGACACCAGTTATCACTTTGTCTTCAAATTCGTAATAATTATTTTGGATAAAATCAATATTTTCGAATTTGTTTTCCTTTATAAATTTTCTCATTTTGTTGAGTGTTGTCCACCAATAGTCGTGATTTCCTTTTAGTAATAATTTTTTTCCAGGTAAGCTATTTAGATATTCAAAGTCTTTTTGTGTGTCTTCTAATTTCATTGCCCATGAAAAATCACCTGGTAATAATACTAAGTCCTCTTCTTTTACTTTTTCTTTCCAACTTTTTGCGATTTTTTCTTCGTGTCTTTCCCAATTGCTTCCGAAAATGTCCATTGGTTTATTTACTCCAAAAGACAAATGCAAGTCGGCTATTACAAAGATTGACATTCTTTTTCTTCTCCTAATTTTAAATTTGGTACTGCGTTTAATGTAAAATCTGATTTTTTGCCTTTTATATAATTATAGTATCCTGCTGATGCTATCATTGCAGCATTGTCTGTGCATAATATTAATTCTGGAAAATACATTTCCAATTTATTTTTTTCTGCCATTTTTTCTAATCTGTTTCTTATGTAAGAATTTGCAGATACGCCTCCTGCTAAAACTATCTTTGTTATTCCAGTTTCTTTAATAGCTTTTTTTATGTTATTTTCTAACATGTCCGTTGCTGTTTTTTCAAAGCTTAAACATAAATCTGCTTTGTTTATATTTGGATCTTTGTGGTTCAAATTTATTACTGCTGTTTTTATTCCGCTAAATGAAAAGTCCATATTGTCCATGTGAGCAACAGGTAATTCAATAATTTCTTTACCTTCTTTTGCTAATTTATCAACTTTTGGTCCTCCTGGATATCCTAACCCAACAACTCTTGCGACTTTATCAAAAGCTTCTCCTATAGCATCATCTCTTGTTTTTCCTAGAACTTCAAATTCTGTATAATCTTTTACATACACAATTTGAGTATTGCCTCCAGACATCATCATACATAGGAATGGTGGTTTTAAATCTTTATGAGTTATGTAATTTCCAGCAATATGTCCTTCTATATGGTTTACTCCTAATAAAGGTTTGTTAGCTGCAAAGCTTAGCCCTTTTGCATATGAAACTCCTACTAATAGAGCTCCTACTAATCCTGGTCCATATGTTGTGCATATTACGTCAATATCTTCTAATTTCATGTTAGCTTCTTTTAATGCTTGTTTCATAACTTGATTTATTACTTCTGTGTGGCATCTTGAAGCTATTTCTGGTACTACTCCTCCATAGTTTTCATGAATTTTTATTTGTGAATTTATAACATTTGAAAGAACTTCTCTTCCGTTTTTCACAATGGCTACTGATGTTTCGTCACAACTTGATTCAATTCCTAATACATATATATCTTTTTCCACTTTTTACTACCTTCTTATATAAATATTGAAAAAATCGCTCTTACAACAAATTCTATTCCATTCATTATTACAGTAATTACAGGTGTTGTTATATATCCTAATATATTTGTTACAAATAAGAATAAAAATATTATAGATATCATTTGCATATTTTCATCAATCCATCTTTGAGCTCTATATGGTAAAAATCTTAAAAATATTTTTGATCCATCTAATGGTGGAATTGGAATCAAGTTAAATACTCCAAGCCCAACATTTACAACTATTGCATAGTATAGCATTGTAATAACAACATTTGCTACATTTATTGCACTTAGTGATTTTAGGACTCCTGTACCTGGAACAAATATTATTAAAGCATAAAAAATTATCATTAAAATGAATGCCAATATAAAGTTCATAACAGGTCCTGCTAAAGCTACTAGAGCTTCTCCCTTTTCTTTTGACATTTTTGAAAAATTATTTGGATTTATTTGAACTGGCTTGCCCCAACCCATGTGAGCAAAAATTAGCAAAAATATTCCTACTGGATCTATGTGTTTTAATGGATCTAATGTTAACCTTCCTTGATTTCTTGGTGTTGGATCTCCTAATCTATCTGCAACAAAAGCATGCGCAAATTCATGAAATGTCATTGCTAAAATTACTCCCGGTAATGTTAGGAGTGTTGCTACTAAATTAAATGTTGCTAAATTATATAGCGTTAGAAATAGCAAAATTGCCATTATTATATATACTGTTTTTTTATCTATTTGATACATAATATTCCTTTCCAACCATTTCTGGTTATCTTTAGTTTTCATATGTTGCAATTATAACATATTTTTCAAATTTATCAAATATTTTCTTCGTAAATGAATTGTAAATGCAAGAAAACGTTGTAAGATTTCTTGCATTCCTTTTTATACCATATATGCTATTTTATTATTTGGAAAATATTTTTTTAGTTGCTCTTCTAAAAATTCTTTGCCGTCGTCTCTTAAAGATTGCTTATACATATATTTTCCTTTTCCTCTTCCTTGCATTTTGTCTTTGTCATAAATTTTCATTGCTGTAGGAAATGCTTCTGAATTAATTTTGTCATGTACAAAGCTGTATGTCATAAAAATCACTTCAAAGAACACTTTTGATTTACTTTTAGGTGATAGCTTAGATTCTAATTCTTGTATTAACTCTAGATATTTTTCTTTCCAATCATCAATCATTATTACTGGTGCAATAAGTATTCCTACCTGGTAACCCGCTTCGCACAATGAATTTATTGCTTTAACTCTATTTTCTAAACTTGACGTTCCTAGTTCAACTCTGTTTATTATTTCTTTTGGATTTACACTCATTCTAATAGTTACTTTTCCTTGGTGATCAAGTCCTAAAATTGGTTCTATCATTGAGAATTTAGTTGGCAATGTTAAATGTCCTTTTTTAGTATTTTTAAAATTTTCTATTGTCCATACTAAATTATTAGTTATAGTGTTTTCTAATATCAAATCGCTATTACTTCCTATTTCAAAGGTTAAATTTTTTTCTGATTTTTCGGCTGTTTTTATTATTTTTTCAAGCATTTTTTCTCTATTTACAAACAGTCTTAAATATGCACATTTATTATAATGACACACTAAATAACAATACATACAAGCTGCTGTGCATCCTGATGATGTATATGGTACTAGGAAATCTGAGGTTTTGTGGTTTGGAACAAAGTTATGAGTTTTTCTTACTCCAATAATTAAATTTCGCTTCATATTCATAAATTCTGTGTTAGATTTTTTTCGCATTTCTTCTATGTTATTGTGATTTTCAATTTCATGCTTTGGAACATCTTTGTATTTTTCCATAAGTTCTTGACCAAGTTTGTAATCTAAAATTTCTTTTTCATAATATATATTTTCTGGTTTGAACATAAAAAATCATCCTTTCAGTAATATTTTCTCCTTTTTTAGTTGAAAATATTTGAAAGAATGATTTTGATTTTAACAATCGCTATCCCAGTCTGTTGAACTTGAATCCCACTGTCCATTATCATATTTATCCATTTTTTAGTATGCTTTGTTGCTTGGTACGTCAGTGTATACTGGCTTTAGATTTTCTGGTGATTCTGTTACTGGTAATGTACTGGCTGGTGATGTGCTTACCTGCACAGTTGTGCTTGGTTCAGGTTTGCCAGTCGTTTGTGGCATGTTGTATGTTATTGTTATTTTTGAATTGCCTAATGATGGTCCATATTCTTTAAATATGATTTCAATTGGTTCTTGTGCTTTGCTTGTTATATCTATTTGATTGCAATTCTTTTTAAGAGTTCCGTTTCTTATTGAATAAGCTGTTGTTGTGAAATATCTTCTTAATATGTTTCTTAGTTCTTTATATTGTGATATATCTATTTGATTTTCAGCATTTTTACTAGTATTTAATGTTATTGTTATATTGGTCAAATTTGCTGTTTGATTTTCTTCTCTTATCTTCGCATACTGTTCGTAATTAATCGTGTCTGCAACTATTGACAAATACTCTATTTTGTTTTTATTTATCGATTTTATAAGTTCTGCTTGATCTTGGCTTCCGGAAATATTTATTAGACTTAGTGATGGTAATTTTGAAAAATCAAAGTTTTTATCAATGTTACAGTTACTTAAATTTAGTACTCCTAATGATTCGCTTTCCAGTGTTCCTGTTAAGTTTTGGTTTCCTGCTAATGATAAGTTTCCTAAGTTTTTTATTTTTGATATTTCATTTAAGTCTGTAATTTGATTGTTTTCTAGACTTAGACTATATAGATTTTCTAAGTCTGTAATTTCTGAAATGTCTTTTAAATCGCAGTTATCTAGTACTATTGTGTCTGTTCGAGTTAAGTTGTTTAGTCCTGTTATGTTTTTATTTCCAGATAAGTCTATCCAATATACTTCTTTGTCTTTAAGTGCTGATACATCTTTTATATTATTGTTTGCAAGTTCTAAAGATACTGGTGTATTAATTTTTGCAAATTCGCTTACATCTTCAATTCCACAGTTTTCGGCTCTTATTGTAAATGATGAATTGTATTCATCTATATTTCCAAAAATTTTATTATGCAGACTACTCCAATCTGTTATTGGATTTTCTGATACGTCTAATTCATATAGATTTTCCAAGTTTTCTATACCGCTAAGGTTTGTTATATTATTTTGGGGTACAATTAGCGCATTTACTTTTAATAAAATTCCGTCTGCTTGTGGAAGTTTGTCTAATTTGCAATTTGCTAGGTTAAGTAGTGATACACTTTCTGGTAATTTATCTAGTCCCGTTATTCCTGGTGTATTTTTAACTGCTAAGCTAATCAATTTTGTACAGTTTTGTAAACTACTTACATCTTTTACGTTGCAGTTACTTATATCTAATATTTCTATGTCAGTAATTTCGCCAAATCCTGTTACGTATGGATTGTTGGATATGTCTATGTCTAATATTGAATATTCGGATTGTTTTCTTATATTTTTTAATACACTCACGTCTTTTAATTTATTGTTTGACGCATATATACTTGTTAATGTTTTTATTTTTGTAAGTGGTGTTAAATCTTTTATGTTATTGTTTGAAATATCAATTATGTATATGTTATTAAAAATCTCTATTCCGTCTAATGAGTTCATATTGCGGTTTGATAAATCTAACGTCATTATGTTAGAAATAGTATTTTTTGTTATATAGTCTTCACCGTTATATTTTATAAATAAATTGCTGTAATTTTCTTTTAGGTAATCTTTGATTGCGCTATTTTTTATTGATTCTATTCTGTATGCGTTTTCCATTGTTGTTGATGCAATTCCACTAAGGTTTGATTCTACATATTTGTCATCATAAGAAATGTAATAGTATCCGTTTTGATTAGAATATTCTCCCCATGAGTTTAATGCTATGTATGCACCATCATGTTCTGGTATGTAACCATTGTCTGAGAAGTTTTCTTTTGGATATGTATCATCCCACCCCACGATTGTTACAGCATGGTTTGTCCATAACTCATTATTTTCTGGTCGTACATAAGCATTTACATTTCTTGTTGAAACTATTGATGTGTATAACCCTCCGTTTTTCATAATGTGTCTTTTTACTGTGTCTCTAAATTCTTTTAATTCTTCGTTTGAAACTTGATTATCTAAGTTTTTGTACATTGACGGAAAGTCAACCGTTTCAGTTACTTCTATTACTTTTTCCATGTCGGGAAATTTTTCATATTCTTCTTCTTCATATTCTTTAAAGTCATATGGAACTTTTTCTTCTAATACTACTCCTGATTCCATTAAATATTCTTTGAACACTCCGAAGCTCCCGCCTTCATGTAATTGTCTTGATCCATACATAAGGTTTGAAGTTATATAATCTACATGTAATTCTGATAGGTCGTAGTTTCCTATATTTTTTAATGCTAAGTGTGTTTCAAGTGCTTTCATTGATGCGAAGTCCCAACATAGTCCGTAGCGTCCTTGATCTTCTACTTTTATGTCTATTTTGTCTGCTAGATTAAATTGTGCAGGTATTTCGTTTTCTGCCGGTGTAGGATCTTTTTTATCTTCTTTATCAAGATTTTCTTTGATTTCTTCTATCTTTTCATAGGGCACTTCTTCTTTTCTCGGTATTACTTCTAGTTCGCTTTTCTTTTCTTCTGGTAATTCCAAATATTCTTTGTATAATTCTGAATACGTTTTTTCTTCGTCATCTTTTTTGTCTGTTTCTATTCCTGCGATTTGTTTTTCAACATCTGTTAATGTATCTATGCTTTTTTCTTTATCTTGATTTGCGATTGCTGTTTGCGCTATTTGTTCTTGTTTCTTTTCTCTTGTTTTACTGATATATATTCCTGTTGCAATTCCAAGAATTATAGCTATTATGGCTATTATAGCAATGATACGTTTTTTCTTATTTCCCATTTTTTCCTCCCGCAATTTGTTTTACTTTTTAATTATACACTAAAAGTTTTGGTTGGCAAATATATTTTAGGGTGATTTTATCACAAAAAAATTGACTATGTTAAACATAGTCAATTAAAAAATTTTCTTCTTATGCTAATGGCTTCATTGTTGGGAAGAATAATACATCTCTAATTGATGCTGAATTTGTTAATAGCATTATTAATCTATCTAATCCTATTCCCATTCCTCCTGTTGGTGGTAAACCAATTTCAAGTGCTGTAACGAAATCTTCGTCCATACCTCCAGCTTCTTCATCACCTTTTTCTTTAGCTTCAACTTGTTTCATAAATCTTTCATATTGGTCGATTGGATCATTTAATTCTGAATATGCATTTCCGTATTCTCTTCCTCCAATAAATAATTCAAATCTTTCAACAAGTCTTGGATCTTCTTTCTTTCTCTTGGTAAGTGGTGAAACCTCAACTGGGTAATCTATGATAAATGTTGGTTGAGTTAATGTTTCTTCAACAAAGTTTTCGAAGAATTCATTTATGATATGTCCTCTTGTATTTTTGATTTCTTCATATTCAACACCTTTTTCTTTAGCTATCGCTTGTGCTTCTTCATCTGTATTAATTGCGTTGAAGTCAACTCCTGTTACTTCTTTTATTGCATCTATCATTGATATCTTTTTCCAGCCTGGTGCTAGATTTATTTCATTTCCATCATATTCAATTGTTGTTTTACCTAATACATTTTGTGCTACTGTTGATATTAATTGTTCTGCTGTATGCATCATATCATTGTAATCTTGGTATGCTGCATAAAATTCCATGTTTGTAAATTCTGGGTTGTGTTTTATATCCATACCTTCATTTCTGAAGTTCTTTCCAATTTCAAATACTCTATCAAATCCACCAACTATTAATCTTTTCAAATTTAATTCTGGTGCAATTCTTAAATACATTTGTAAATCAAGTGTATTGTGATGTGTGATAAATGGTCTAGCTGCATCACCTGTTGCAACTGTTGTAAGCATTGGTGTTTCAACTTCCATGTATCCATATTCATCCATAAATTTTCTGATTTCTTTTAGTATTTTACTTCTTAAAATAAATGTATCTTTTACTTCTGGATTTACTATTAAATCAACATATCTTTGTCTATAACGTAAGTCTGTATCTTTTAATCCATGGAATTTTTCTGGTAGTGGTCTTAATGATTTTGATAATAAAACTACTTCTTTTGCATGTACTGAAATTTCTTCAGTTCTTGTTTTAAATACAAATCCAGATATTCCAATAATATCTCCTATATCATATGTCTTAAATTCTTTATAGCTTTCTTCTCCTAGGTCATTTATGCTAACATAACTTTGGATTTTTTCATCGCAATCTTGTATTGTACAGAATGATGCTTTTCCCATTATTCTTTTTGCAATTATTCTTCCAGCTACTTTTACATCTTTTTGTTCAAATTCTTCATATTTTGCTTTTATTTCCCCTGCTGTATTTGTTCTATCGTATTTTGTAATTTCAAAAGGATTTTTTCCTGCATCTTGAAGTTCTTTCAATTTGTCTCTTCTTATTTGCATTAGATGGTTTACATCTAGTTCTTCATTTTGTTCTACTTCATTATTCTTGTTTTCACTCATAGTATAAACTCCCTTTCTTCTCATAACACATTAATGTTATTTTTTAATGTTTGTATTATATATTATTTTCTGGTTATTGTAAACCTTTATTCGAAGGCTTTTGCAGTTCGTTCTCTATTTTTTTCTTCTTATAATCCAATTTTCTTTTACTTCTATTGGTAAAAGAATTTTAACTTTTTGATTTGCTCTTCCTGGGTTTATTGTAGGAATTTCTTCGTCTGTTTCAATATCCCACAATTTTTCTATTTTAAATTTTTCAGTTTCTAATTTTCCTGGAATTATTATTTCCATTTCATCTCCCACTGATAATTTGTTTTTTATTTCTAAAATTGTTTTTTCATTTTCTTTTCCAACAACTTTTGCTCCAAATTCATATTCAAGGTTATATTGTTTTCCTTCATATTCTTGGATATCTTTATTGTTTCTATCATTAAAATAGAATGTTGTTAGCCCTCTTGTTTTTGTTTTTTCTAGTTCTTTTAGATATTTTGTATAATCATAATTTTCGGAATCTTTCATGTAATCATCTATTGCATTTCTATATGCGTTTACAACTGATGCTAAATAGTATTCTGTTTTTAATCTTCCTTCTATTTTTATGCTATCTACTCCCATTTCTATTATTTCAGGGATTTCTTTTATTAAGCATAAATCTTTTGATGAAAATATGTATGTTCCGTTTTCATCGTCTTCCACTGGCATTAAGTTTCCTGGATTATTTTTTTCTTCAACATATACGTTGTATGCCCATCTGCAACTTTGAGCGCAATCTCCTAAATTAGCACTTCTTCCGCATAAAAAATCGCTTAAGAAACATCTTCCAGAATATCCAAAGCAAATTGCTCCGTGACAAAATATTTCAACTTCTAAGTCTTTTGGTTTGTTCTCTATTAATTCTTTTATTTGGTCTTTGCTCATTTCTCTTCCTAGTATTACTCTTTTTGCCCCATTATGATACCAAAAGTTTGCTGTATGGTAACTAATAACATTGGCTTGTGTGCTTATATGAATGTCTACGTCTGGTGCATATTGTTTTAAAATTTCTATAACTCCACCATCTGATGCTATTATTCCATCTGGTTTTATTTCATTTAGTTCTTTTGCTACTTTTATAATTTCATCATATTTTTCATCCCATGCAAATATATTTAATGCAACATAAACTTTTTTTCCGATTTTATGTGCATATTCTATTGTTTTATTTAACTCATTGTCATCTACACTTACTCTTGTTCTAAGAGATAAGCTTTTTGTTCCCATATATACTGCATCTGCTCCATATAAAAAAGCTATTTTTGCTTTTTCAAAAGATCCTGCTGGAGCTAGTAATTCAATTTTATTCATTTTTCACATTCCTTTCTCTTTAGGTTTGCTGTTTTCCAATGATTATATAATATATCACAAAATTATCCTAAAATCCAGCTATTTCTAGACATTTTTCTGTAAGATTTTATCATTTTTATATTTTAATATTGATTTAAGTTCTAAAATATTATAATATGTTTATAAATTTAATAAGGAATGGAGTAATTGATATGGAAAAAATATTAGTTTTTGGACATAAAAGTCCTGATACAGATACTATAGCATCTTCTATTGCTATGGCTTATTTACAAACAAAATTAGGAAAGGTTGCAGTTCCTAAAAGATTAGGTAATATTTCAAAAGAAACTGAATTTGCTTTAAATCATTTTAAAATTGGAGCACCTGAACTTTTAGATTCTGTTTCTGAAGAGGATACAGTTATTTTAGTTGATCATAATGACTCTGCTCAATCTGTAGATAATATGTTAAATTCAAAAATTTATATGGTTGTTGATCACCATCAAATCTCTGGTTTTCATACATCCGCACCACTTTACTATTATGCAGAGCCAGTAGGTTGTACTTGTACAATTCTTTATAAATTATTTAATGATAACAATGTTGTTATTCCTGCTGATGTTGCTGGTTTAATGCTTAGTGCTATCATTTCTGATACATTACTTTTCAAATCACCAACTTGTACAGAAAAAGATAAGGTTGTTGCTGAGGCTTTGGCTAAAATTTCTAATACAGATATTAATACATATGGTTTAGCAATGTTAAAAGCTGGAACTGATTTATCTTCTTTCTCAGAAGAAGAATTAATCAACTTAGATGGAAAAAAATTCACATTAAAAGATATTGTTCCTGCTAAAGTTGCTCAAGTTAACACAGCTGATATTGATGAGGTTATGCTTAGAAAAGCAAATCTTGAAAAAGCAATGACTGCTGAAATTGAAAAAGAAGGTTTTGAATTATTTATCTTATTAATTACAGATATTATTAATAGTAATTCTCAAGTTATTGTTCTTGGTTCAAAATCAGATATTGTTGAAAGAGCTTATAATGTTAAATTAGTTGATAATACTGCATTTTTACCTGGTGTTGTTTCAAGAAAGAAACAAGTTATTCCAGTAATCACAGCAAATGTTTAGTATGAGTTTTGCCATTTATATAGTTTGAGAAATAAAAAAGAGAAGATTTTTCAGAAATCTTCTCTTTTTTATTTTGTCATTTTCTTACTTTTAAAGATGTAAGAAATTTTTAACTTTAACACGCTTGGTCCAATAATTATTTTATTACTCTTGTAATCGCTAAGCCGTCGCCAATTTCTAATATTTCTGATTCAAGTTTTTCATTTTCTGTAATTTCTTGAATGTATTCTCTTAAATGTCTTACTGCTGTACGTTGTTTATGTTTGTTATAATCGCTCATTACATATCCTTTGTATAAAATATTATCTGCTAAAATTAGACCGCCATTTTTTATTAATCTAATTGCATTTTCTAGAAATACTGGATATTTTCCTTTTGCTGCATCAATGAAAACTATGTCATATTCTTGACTAATTGTTGGTAGTATATCTACTGCATTTCCAACTATTATATTAATTCTGTTTGCTACTCCTATTTTTTCTATATTTTCTTTTGCTTCTTTTGCTCTTTCTTCGTCAATTTCAATTGTATCAATTATGCAATTTTCGTCTGTATATTTTGCAAACATTGTAGCTGAATATCCTACAGCTGTTCCTATTTCTAATATTCTTTTTGGTTTTTCTTCTTTTAAAATTTCTTCAATTTTTTCTAAAGTATCATCCATAATGATTGGAATATGATTTTCTATTGCTTTTTCTTTTACTATTTTTAATTCTTCTTCGTTAAACATTTTTACTCCTTATTTTTTCATTATCTCTTAATTGTGTTTGAATTTTTTTACTTAATTGAGTTTAATTTTTTTATTTTAGTATATGCTTTGCTATTTTTTCTTAATGTATTTATTATATAAAAAGGGCCATGAGTTCGCTCAAAGCCCTTTTGTGTTAATATAGGATTTTTTGTATAGATTTCCTATATTAGTATAATAACAAACATGCACAGAAATTTTCTTTGCAAATTTCATGCACGAACAAAAACGCGAACTAATAAAGTTATAATGTATGTGAATTTTATAAATATCCGTTTTTGTTCTTATTTTATTTATTAGTTTTTGTTAGCATTTCTTGCTGCTCTTTCTCTTTCTTTTGAATCTAGTATTTTCTTTCTTAGTCTAATATTTTTTGGTGTTACTTCAACAAGTTCATCATCTTGTATAAATTCGATTGCTTTTTCTAGACTCATTTGAATTGGTGGAACTAATCTTAATGCATCATCTGAACCTGAAGCTCTTGTGTTTGTTAGGTGTTTTTCTTTACATACATTTATTGCTAAGTCTTCTGATCTTGAATTAATTCCAACTATCATTCCTTCATATACTTCTACACCAGGTCCGATGAATAAATCGCCTTTATCTTGTGCATTGTAAAGTCCATATGTTATTGATTTTCCAGCTTCAAATGCTATTATTGTTCCTCTAACTCTTGCAACAACTTCGCCTTTATATGGTTCATATGAATCGAATATTGAGTTCATTGTTCCATTTCCTTTTGTGTCTGTTAAGAATTCTGTTCTATATCCAATTAATCCTCTTGCTGGAATCTTAAATTCAACTTTAGTATGTCCTGCTTCAGCTGGTTCCATATTAACCATTTCAGCTTTTCTTCTACCAAGTTTTTCGATTACTGTTCCTATGCAATCATCTGGTACATTTACAACTAATCTTTCAATTGGTTCGCATTTTACACCATTAATTTCTTTTATAATAACTTTTGGTCTTGATACTAATAATTCAAAACCTTCTCTTCTCATTGTTTCAATTAATACAGATAAATGAAGTTCTCCTCTTCCTGATACCTCAAATGAATCAGGTGAATCTGTTTCAGCTACTCTTAATGAAACGTTTCTATCTAATTCTTTAAATAATCTATCTCTTATATGTCTTGATGTGATAAATTGTCCTTCTCTACCTGCTAAAGGTCCATTGTTTACACTAAATGTCATAGATACTGTTGGTTCATCTATGTCTACAAATGGGATTTTTTCTGGATGATCATAATCACAAATTGTATCTCCTATGTTAATATCTGCAATACCTGACATACAGATGATATCTCCTGCACCTGCTTCTTCAACTTCAATTCTTTTTAATCCGTCATAAGTATATAATTTAGCAACTCTTGCTGATTCTGTTTTATCATCTTTTTTGCAGATTGTAACTGGCATTCCTAATTTTACAATTCCTCTTTCAACTCTACCAACGGCTATTCTTCCGATATAATCATCATAATCAATGTTAGATACTAGCATTTGCATTGGTCCATCTTGATCACATGCTGGAGCTTTAATTGTATTTACTATTGTTTCAAATAAACATTCTAGGTTTTCTCCTGGCTTACTTAAATCCATTGTTGCTGTTCCTTGTTTTCCAGAAGCATATACAACTGGGAAATCTAATTGATCATCGTTTGCATCTAATTCAATGAATAAATCTAATACTTCATCTACAACTTTTTCTGGTCTTGCGCCAGGTCTATCTATTTTGTTTATAACTACTATTGGTTTTAAGTTTAATGCTAAAGATTTTTTCAAAACTTCTCTTGTTTGTGGCATTGCTCCTTCAAAAGCATCTACCAATAAAACCACTCCATCAACCATTTTTAAAACACGCTCAACTTCTCCACCAAAGTCAGCATGTCCTGGTGTGTCAACAATGTTTATTTTAATATCTTTGTAATGAACTGCTGTGTTTTTTGAAAGGATTGTTATTCCTCTTTCTTTTTCCAAATCGTTAGAGTCCATTACTCTTTCAGCTACTTGTTCATTTGCTCTGAATATTCCGCTTTGTCTAAGCATTGCGTCTACTAGTGTTGTTTTTCCGTGATCAACGTGGGCTATAATTGCTACGTTTCTTATTTTTTCGTTATTCATTTTATTTCTTCCTTTCTCATTTTCATCAAGTTTTATATGAACTTGTTATATTATTCTTAACACGTACTTAGGGCGTAGAATCTACGCCCTTTCTAAATTTCTACAATATTATATTACGTTTACTTATTTTTGTCAACACTACAATATTTTCTTTGAGAAAGCTCAGGAAGTTGCATTTACTTTACAGAATTGCATTTAACTTTTCACTTGACTAATCTCAGAAAACTCTATAATTAATTACAGTATTTTCTTAGAAGACTCTTCCGAATTTTAGTTAAAATTCTTGTTTCAACTTTATTTAGCACTAACTTGACGTTATTTTTATTTCATACTTCTAAATTTATTTTACACTAATGTACTTTTCATATTTATATAGATTTAGCATATATATAAATTGTATATGTATTTTTGTAAATGAAAATTTTGGTCTTACTTATGGTCAAACTTGTTTTCTAATGTATAAGTATGCTGTTCTAATTGGTTTATTGTTTGCGTAAGACTTGTTTTTCGTTGCATTATTAGGAGGTTTTATGTGCGGTTTTTGTGGAATTGTAAATTACAAAAAAGATATTTCAAATAACTATCATATTATTCAAGATATGATTAATACTCTGTCTTCTCGTGGCCCTGATGAGGACGGAACTTATATGGGAACTTGCGTTAATTTTGGGCACAAAAGACTTATTGTTATCGATCCTAAAAATGGTAAGCAACCTATGAGTTTTAAATTTCAAGGTTCTATTTACACAATTGTGTATAATGGGCAAATTTATAATACTAACGAATTAAAAGATGTTTTATTAGAAAATGGCTTTTCTTTTGAAGGACATTGCGATACAGAAATTTTGCTCAAGTCATATATTCATTTTGGATATGATGTTATTAATCATTTAAATGGTATTTTTTCATTTGCCATTTGGGATTCTTCAAAAAAAGAATTGTTTATGGCTCGTGATCATTTTGGAATAAAACCATTTTTCTATACTTTCAAAAATAATAATTTTGTTTTTGGATCTGAAATTAAAGCTTTGCTTAAACACCCAGATATTTCAGCTATCGTTGATGATTATGGTGTTTGTGAATTATTTGGAATTGGTCCAGCTCATACTCCTGGACTAACTCCTTTTAAAGATATTTATGAGTTAAAACCTGGTTATTTTGCGGTGTTTGATATTAATGGATTTAAAATGGAACAATATTTTAAATTAAAAACCAAACCTCATACTGATACTTTTGATGAGACTTGTGAAAAAATTAACTATTATCTTGATGACTCTATAGGAAGGCAATTAGTGTCTGATGTTCCTTTAGGTATGATGCTTTCAGGAGGTTTGGATTCTAGCATTATTACTGCATATGCTAGCAAATATTTTAAAGATACTCCTGAAAAATTTAAAACCTTTTCTGTTGATTATGTTGATAACGATATTAATTTTAAGAAAAACGACTTTCAGCCGAACTCTGATAATGAGTTTATAAACCTTATGGTTGACACTTTTAAATGTAATCATTCTTATATAACCCTTGATACGCCTGAGTTGGCCGAAGCTTTAATGAATGCAATGATTGCTCGTGATATGCCTGGAATGGCTGATGTTGATTCGTCTTTTTATCTTTTCTGTAAAGAAATAAAAAAAGATGTAAGTGTTGTTTTATCTGGTGAATGTTCAGATGAAATATTTGCAGGATATCCATGGTTTTTCCGTGAAGATGCTTTAAATAGCAATACATTTCCTTGGTCAATTGCATTAGATGAGAGACAAAAAATACTAAATACTGATGTTGCTAACAAGATAAATTTGAAAGATTATATAGATTGCCGATATCATCAGTCTCTTGATCAAATTGAATTTTTGGAAAATGATTCTGCTGAGACAGTTGAGAAAAGAAAAATCACTCATTTAACTTTGAATTGGTGGATGCAAACATTGCTTGATAGAACCGATAGAATGTCTATGGCTTCTGGATTAGAGGTTAGAGTTCCATTTTGTGATCATAGATTAGTTCAATATATGTGGAATGTTCCTTGGGAAATGAAAGCTTTGAATGGCAGGGAAAAAGGCTTGTTAAGATATGTTGTAAAGGATTTGCTTCCTAAAGAAATAGTTGAAAGGAAAAAAAGTCCTTATCCTAAAACATATAATCCGACTTATCTAAATGCTGTGAAATCCATATTGACTGATATTTTAAACAATCCTAATGCTCCAATTAAAAATATTTTAAATGAATCATATATCAGAGAAATTTTAGAAACTAATGGTAGTGCTTTTTCAAGACCTTGGTTTGGTCAGCTTATGACTGGTCCACAGCTTATTGCTTATTTATGTCAGGTTGATATGTGGCTTGAAAAATATAATCCTAAATTTGAGATTTAAAAAATTTTCTTATTTTAACTTATGTCAAATAAAAATATGTATTAATTTTTTCACACCTTGCTGGCGCATTCTTTAAATTTAGAAAATAAAAATATCAATTGGACTATAAAGCCAATTGATATTTTTTATTTTCTAATCGGGTAGAATGCTTCAATCGAACTCACTCCGTTCGTTTGGTCCCTGCGCGGTGATTCAAAAATTTAATATATATTTTTATTTTTGTGAGATAGATATTATTTTAAATAAGTGCTATTATTTGATCTATTGGCATATAGATGATAAGTAATCCTAATATTTCAAATATTGTTGCAATTACTATTGCCCAGATGTCTGTATCGTTTCTTCTGGCGATAATAATTGTCATTGCTATTGTGGTTATGCATAATATTCCTATTAATTTTAAAATAAATACTTCCATTATTATTCCTCTTTTCTCTTTTGCTTTACTTTGTTTGACACATCCTCGGAGTATTTTCAAAATTATATTATCATTTATTTTTAATAAATTCAATAACAAGATTATTATAATTGTTTTTCTAAAATAAAAATATATATTAATTTTTTCACACCTTAATTAGATTTTAATAAAAAGAATATTATATTGAATTTTTTAAGTGACGCGCAGTTTGAAAGTTTTTACCTAACGCTTAAACGAAGTTTAAGGAGTGGTAAAATCTTTCAGCAAGGAACAAAAAATTAATATAATATTCTTTTACTCTTAATTATTTAATAACGGATTTTGGGTAGATACCAATCTTATCAAAATTCCCCATTACTGTAACCAGAAAGAACGATACGCCCCCCACGCCATCCAAACATCCAACTTACTAGTAACCTCATAAGGAGCATGCATAGAAAGCACAGGAACACCACAATCAATAACATCAGCACCCTTATTAGCCAAAATATAAGCAATAGTGCCTCCGCCACCAACATCAACTTTTCCAAGCTCAGCAACTTGATATAAAATACCATTATTCTCAAAAACATTTCTAACCCAAGCAACAAACTCAGCATTAGCATCTGAAGCACCAGATTTTCCTCTAGCACCTGTATATTTATTCAAACTAATACCTCTACCTAAGAAACCTGCATTATTTCTATCTGAAACTGACGCATATAAAGGATCAAATCCAGCATCAACATCAGAAGATAACATTTTTGAAAAACAAAATACTCTATCTAATAAATTAGGTCTATTAATTCCAAGTTTATTTAATATTTCAGAAATAAAGAAATCAAACATATGAGATTCCATACCTGTATTTCCCATACTACCTATTTCTTCTTTATCTGATAAAATACAAACTGCTGTAGTTTTAACATTTTCCAACCTCATCATTGCATCTAAAGATGTAAACGCACAAACCTTATCATCTTGTCCATATGCAGCTACCATACTCTCATCAAATCCTAAACTTCTAGCTTTGAATTGAGGAACTAATTCTAATTCTGAACTTGTAAAATCTATTTCGGTAATTCCATATTTTTGACTTAATATATTAAGAATATTTAATTTAACTTGTTCAGCACAATCACTTTCATCATAAGGAATACTTCCTATTAATAAACTTAAATTCTCGCCCTCTACACCATCTTTTAGCTTTTTCTCCATTTGAGCTTGAGCTAAATGTGGTAATAAATCAGTTATTGTAAATATCGGATCATTTTCATCTTCACCTATATTAACTTCAAATTTTTCTCCATTAGCTTTAACAATCACACCATGTAAACTCAAAGGAATTGTTGTCCATTGATATTTTTTAATTCCACCATAATAATGAGTTTTAAAATAAGCCAATCCACCTTCTTCTGTTAAAGGATTAGGTTTTAAATCTAATCTTGGTGAATCAACATGTGAACCTATAATATTCATTCCATTTTCTATTGAGTTTTCACCTATAATAGCCAAATACATACTTTTTTCTCTATTAACAAAATAGATTTTATCACCTGGTTTTAAAGACTCAAATTCCATTATATCTTTGAAACCATGCTCATTTGCAAGCTTTCTTGCATTTTTTATAAATTCTCTCTCTGTTTTAGAAACATTTATGAAATCCATATATCTTTTTGAAACAGCAAAAACTTCTTTCTTTTGAGAATCATTTAAGCTCTTCCAACCAGATTCTTTTTTCTTAAACAATTTTTCTTTTAAATTCTCTCCCATAATATCCTCCTTTGTAAACTGAACTTAGTATATCATATTACTATTTATTTTTCTATTATTAATAAATATTATTCAAAATTTTCTCTAGCCCAGTAAAATAAATACTGCTGAGCCATCCCTTCAATATCTCCAAAAAGTTTATAAGCTACATCCCTTATTTGCTTTTTATTAACCTTTGTTTCATCTTCATTATGTATATATAGTGTATTCATAACTCTTCTAACCCACACATCAACTGGAAAAGTATCAAATCTATGCAACCCAAAAAGTAAAATACAATCAGCTACCTTTTCACCAACACCCTCCAAACTCAAAAGAATCTCTCTAATCTCATCAGTACTCTTTGCACATTTTTTCTTTAAACACTCTATATAACACTCATTCTTCAAAGCCACGCTCTTTAAGCAATCTAAATCACTTTCATTTCTCAAAGCTGCACTCCTCAAGCTCTCCAAATCAATATCTTTATTCAAAATCATTTGAGTAGTTTTATAAATTCTCTTATCCCTAAAACCTGTACCAAGCTCTCTTAAATCAGAAACAGATAACTTAGCCAATTCCTCTACTGTTGGAAACAAATAATAATCAACACCATTCCATGAAACCTTTTTTCCAACACGCTTAGAAATACGATTAATTATTCCCTTTATCCTAGGAATATTATTATTAGCAGAAATAATATATGAAATAATCATTTCCCATAAATCTTGTTTCAAAATTCTAATTCCAGAACCGAACTCAACACTTTTCTTCATATTTGAATCAATCATAGCTAATCTATTTTTAAGTACATTATAATCTGTACCTAAATCAAAATAGTCATATACAATTGAATTAATATCGCCGTCAAGAATTCCTTCAAAAGTAATAGAATTTCCAACCTTTGAAACTCTCATAACGCCAGACTTTATCACTCCAATATAAGAATCATCAGATTGAATATCCCATCTAAAACATTGTCCGCAATCAAATATGTGTGGCAATTCAAAACTATCTACATTGTTCAATACTAATTTTTGCTGTTTCATAAAACCATCCCTCTACTTAAAAACTATTTAAAACATTATACACCAAAAAATTTAAAAAATGCATCTATTAATTATATTATTATAAATCGACTTTCATATTAATTTTTTCACACCTTGCTGCCCTGAATCTTGATGAGCCTCTGTTCTTTCAGAACAACGGCTCCTTCTTAAGTATAGATTGCTTCAATCGCAGTCACTTCACTTACGTTTCGTTCCTTTGGTCGCTGCGCGGTAATTCAAAAATATAATATGAAAGTCTCTTTATTTTAATATTCTTCATTTAGAAAAAGATTTAAATCCTAATCCATAAACCTCTCTTGCATTTGCAACCACAAAAAAAGCTCCTTCATCAACTAAATACACGCACTCTTTAAGAGCCGGAATTTCAGACCTATTCACAACAGACATCAAAACAATCTTGTCTTTCTGCATATATGCACCTCTGCCATAAAATTCTGTAACACCACAATTAATCTTATCATAAAGCAACTTCATAATTTCATCATTTTTATCAGAAATAATAAACACCAACTTAGAAAAATTAATTCCCTCAAAAATAATATCAATCATAACACCATCAAGGAAAATCGCAATTGCAGAATATAAACCAATATCAATCTCTCTGAAAAAAATAACATTCAAAACAACAACACAAATATCAATCGAATTAAGCAATCTACTTGATGAAATTTTTGCACCATAAGACTTAGCAATTTGAACTATTAAATCTGTACCACCAGTTGAAGTATACGCTTTAAAAATTAAACCTGTACCTATTCCAACAAGAATTCCACCATATATACAAGAAAGTAAACGATCATCAGAAATAAAAGCAATATTTTCAAAAATATCAATAAAAAAAGATAAAGCAACTGTACCTAAAATAGCTTTAACCAAAAATTCTTTTCCAAGCCTCATTGCAGCCCAAATAAAAAATGGAATGTTTAAAATTATAACAGTTAAACCTACATTCCAACCAAAAAAATAATAAAAAATCGTTGCAATTCCTGCAAAACCGCCAGAAGAAAGTTTATTAGGAAGTAAAAAGCTTCCCATTCCTACTCCAGCAATTGCAGTTCCTAAAAAAGTTAATAAAATCTCTTTAAAAAATTTATTCATATTACGATCACCATAAAAAATTACCTATACAAATAGTATAAGTAATTTTTTATAAACTATACACTTTCATTATCATCCAGAAAATCTTTATAAACTTTCTTTACATTAATAATAATTTTTCCTTTTTTAATTTTATTATCCTGTTTTACTTTAGCATCAACATCATAAAAATCTTTAAGTTTTTTTATGTTCTCTCTCTTATATCCTACAACATTATTAACATTATCAGGACTAGTTAGTATCTCTACTTCTCTAACTTTAACATTAAATGATTTAATTTTTTCAACTATCTTATCATAATTTATAGCTGATTGTACTAACTGTCTAAAAGTTTCGTGATATGGTCCTGCAACAACCTCACTATTTTCATTTTTAGAAATATCTGAAATAGTGTCTGTAGATTGTAGACCTATTCTTATAACATTTATTTTCTTCTTTGCAAAGAAATAGCATAATTCCTTCACTCTTTCCACTGCTTGCTCAACAGATAGTGGAATATATGAGCCATCTAGATACTCTTTCTCTAATTCTGTTCCTTTCAAAACTAAAACCGGATAAATCCTCATAATTTTAGATTTCAATTTTGCCAAATCTTTTGCTGTACGTAATTCATCCAGAACAGTACTTTCTGGAAGTCCAACCATCATCTGATGTCCTAATGTAAAACCATACCATCTAATTAATTTAGAAGCCTTTTTAACATCTGCATATGTATGATTTCTTTGACATCTATTCAATATATAATCATTCGTAGACTGAACTCCTAATTCAATTGTTTTTACACCATATTTTTTCAAAAGTTTTAATCTAGTTTTATCTATATAATCTGGTCTAGTAGAAACTCTTATACTATTTACTTTTTTTTGCTTAATAAACTCATTTGCTACTTTCAATAAAGCCTCTTGTTTTTCAAGTTCAATTCCTGTAAAACTTCCACCAAAAAAAGCAATTTCCGTATACTTATTTTTTTCTTTAAAACTATTCAAATAAAATTCGACTGTTTCTCTAACATCATCTGGCGTTATTTCTTTTGTTTGTCCACTAATAATTTTTTGATTACAGAATGTACAATTATTTGGACATCCCAAATGTGGAACAAAAATAGGAATAATATACTGTTTTTTCATGGCAACTCCTTTTATAAAATTTGAAGTGCATTCTTTGCAGCTTCCATTTCTGCATGTTTTTTATTTTTTCCTTTTCCAATAGCTAAAACCTTATCATCACAACTTACTTCAACAATAAATGTTTTATCATGATCTGGACCTTCTTCTTTTAGTACTACATATTTTATTTTAACCTCTCCATGTACTTGGAGTTTCTCTTGTAAAACAGTTTTATAATCTTTCATGCCAACATTTTTACTAGCAATTTCAACAAAATCTTTTAAATTATCTATAATAAATTTTTTAGCATGTTCAACATCACTATCTAAAAATATAGCCGCAATAACAGCCTCAACGCTATCTGCCATAATAGCCTTTTTACTATTTTGTGAATGTTTTTCGCTTTTTCCCAACAATAAGAAATCACTAAAATTATGTCTTTTAGCTATCTCATATAAGCTATCTTCACAAACAACATTAGCCCTAACTTTAGTCATTTCTCCTTCAGATAAATTATCATATTTTAAAAATAAATATTCACTAATAACAAACTCTAATATACTATCTCCTAAATATTCTAATCTTTCATTACTTTTCACTTTATTCTCATATGCATATGATGTATGAGTTAAAGCTTCTTTAAGTAAACTTTTATTTTTAAAAGAATATCCTATATTATTTTCACATATTTCAAATTTCATAATATCCTCTCCTACACAGTTATAAATTATAACATTAATTTATAAAAAAGTAAATCATGGGTGGTAGATAAAAACCAAACCACCCATAATCGTCATACCCCCGTATACGCAATATGCCTGTTTTCAAACTCAGCATAGAGTTTCACCAGCAATTTCTGATACGGCAACCAGTCCTCAGCACACATTCGTGAATTGTATCCAACAGAACAGCCTTTACCAAGAATCCATTCAGGTTTCAATGCCTTTCCGCCAAATGGCCTGTCCTCATCTGAAAATGGACATCCTGTATCAATGTCATGCAACATACAACCTCCTGCATAATGCAGTACTTTTTCACAAACTTCATCATAAGCATCTCGCATCTTCAAAACATACACATCTTTTTTTAATCCAGTATATTCTTTATATGCAGTTGCAATTGAGATATATCCTTTATTTAAGGCTTTTTTCATCTCATCAAAATCTAATTTCTTAAAATCTGATGGAGCAAAATAGCATCCAGAACTTTTACAGCAAGCTCCTCCACATACTTTACACTGTGTGTGATCATAAGAAGCTCCGTCAAAATTCTCTTCAGAGAGCAAATAGATAAAAACCGACTCTAATAACGAACTATATGCACTCCACTCTCTTCCTGCCTGTTCTTCGTGATATAATAAGTCTCTTTTTCTCATCTTGTATAACTCTAAGGCTTTTCCTCCATAGGGTCTGTGAACAATTGACAGATTGCATTTCTTCTGGCCATGAAATACACATTCTCCAATCTCATCTTCACCTCTATTAAGTCTTGTACAATTCTTCATTGGCGCTTTTACAATAAAGTATTTGTGATCAACAATCTTTAACATTATCTTTCCCTGCCGATAAGCCTTAACCAATGAGTCAAATGTGATTTTATGAAAATCACTGGGAGAATAATTGCAACTAAACTGCTTGCAACAATCATTTTCAGCTCCAGGCAAACATTCCATTTTTGCGTACCGATTCATTTTCATACCTCCTATAAATTATTACATAATAAGGCAAATTAACTAGTTACTAGGGAATCATTATATCACCTTTTTATTCTTATGTAAACTATTTTGTTTAAAGTAACAGTGCTCATATACTTCATTTTGAAATGACGCGCAGTTTGAAAGTTTTTACTAAAGCCGACTAAATGAAATTTAGTGAGCGTAAAATCTTTCAGCAAGGAATTCCAAAATGAAGTATATGAGCACTTCACATTAACTGTAAATTGTTAATTTTATATAATAGAAAGTTCAAAGAACTTTCCTATTATATAAAAAAATCGAACCTATGGTTCGATTCACTTCTCAAATATAATATTTGACTAATTTATTATTAAACATTTTCTTTTATATATTCAACTACATCTCCAACAGTAGTAACTTTTTCTGCATCTGCATCTGGTATCTCGATATCAAATTCTTCCTCTAAAGCCATAACTAATTCAACGATATCTAAAGAATCAGCTCCTAAATCATCTATAAATGATGCTTCCATTGTTACTGAAGCTTCGGCTACACCTAATTGTTCAACAATAATTCCTTTAACCTTTTCAAAAACTTCTTCTGTACTCATATCTTTCAGTACACCTCCTCTTAATAATTAAATGTGCTTTGTAATATTATTATTCTATGTATAGCAAAATGTCAAGCATTATTTTCATTTTTGTTTTTATTAATTTTATCAAATTCTTCAATAAGCTTTGGAACAGCTTTATTTTCAACAAATTTCTCAGCTTGTTTTATTGTAAATTCGAATAAAATTTCATCACTACTTCCATGAGCCTTTACAACTGGTTTCTTTACTCCTAAAAATAATGCTCCACCATAAGATTTATAATCGACTGACTTGGCAAATCCTTTAATTGCAGGCAATGAAGGAACTGCAGCAATCTTAGAAAAGATATTCTTTTTCATATTTTCTGATAAAGATTTCTTAACAAACTTACCCAAACCTTCAACAGCTTTTAAAAAGATATTTCCTGTAAATCCATCTGTAACAATCGCATCAATCTCGCCAGAAAAAGCATCTCTACCCTCTACATTTCCTACAAAATTTATTCCCATTTCCTCTGATTTTTCTTTTAATAATAAATATGACTCCTTGGTCAATTCATTACCTTTTGTTTCTTCAGTTCCAATATTCAATAAACCAATCGTAGGTTTCTCTATACCAAAAGTATTTCTTAAGTAAATTGTAGACATTAATGCAAATTGCAATAAATTAATTGGCTTACAATTTGTATTAGCACCACAGTCCATTAATAATAATTGACTATGATATGCTGGTAAAATTCCACCTAAAGCTGGTCTATCAATTCCTTTTATTCTACCCACTAATAAAGTAGCGCCTGTGAGCAATGCTCCAGAATTTCCTGCCGAAATGAAAACATCACCTTCATCTTGTTTTAACATCTTAAATCCAACAACCATTGAAGAATCTTTTTTATGCTTTATGGCCAATGTAGGTGTATCTTCCATTTCAATTGTTTCAGTAGCATTTCTTATTTCAAATCTTTCTGATATCTCCTCTGGTTCTTTTCCATAAAATTCTTTAAATTTTGCTCTAATTACCTCTTCTCTTCCAATAAGAACAACAGTAGCTTTAATTTGATTAATAGCCTTAACTGCTCCCTTTATTGTAGCATCTGGTGCGTTATCGCCACCCATTGCATCTAAAAGTATCTTCATATTGTTCCTCCTATATTAATTGTAGAATAAAATTTTCTTTTACAAAATGTATATGTACAATATACTAATTATAGAATCTATAAACTTCTATAACCTTACACCACTATTTTTATATTATAAAATTTTCTTCACTCTTTACTATTATAATAAAACAAAAGTGGACATTAATAACATTTGCACTAATTATAGCATTTTTAAGTCCGCGTCTTTGTTCGCGCGCGAAATTTGCTTTGCAAATTTCTGTGCATTGTTAATTTATATAATAGGAAGTTCAGAGAACTTTCCTATTGTATAAATTATTTTATTATGATAAACACAAAAAATCAAGATAAAACATAAAAAAAGTAATATAACTATTGTAAGTTGGTTAAATATATAGCACACTTTTCTAAAAAAATATCATTTTTTTACTCTTTTCAAGATTTTATTTTCAATATAAGTGTAATATATCTATTTTAGACCTATTCTTTCCTAATATTATATATTAAAAAAATTTAAATCAGACTATTTATAACATTTTACATACAAAAAAACCCTATGAAGGATTCTTCCGAATCCCTCTAGGGATTTTTATTTAAAGATATTACTATCTTTTAGTATTATTCCATGATTTCTGAAACAACACCTGAACCTACAGTACGTCCACCTTCACGAATAGCGAATCTTAATCCTTTTTCGATAGCGATTGGAG
>USQZ01000025.1 GCA_900556975.1 uncultured Clostridium sp.
TAATTTATTGTCTACATATACTTTGTTTGTAAATAAGCTATAGTCTGCATCTATTTTAAATGTTGCATTTTTTGATTCATCAATTGTATATGTTTGATTTGCTCCTTCAGTAAACTTATATTCTTTAGGACTAACTTCTTCTTTTACATATTGGAATGTAAATTCATAAGTACATCTAGTATAATAATCAGTTCTTGTTTCATTTATGATGCCACCATCAGTGCCATCATAATTCAATGCCGAACCTGTATATTTAGTATGAAATCCTTTAAAAACTTCACTTTTTTTAGTTCCAACATTTACTGCAGTTAATATTGCTTTATTTTCTGATTTATTTCCTACTATCTTTATAACAGCTTCACTTTCATTGTCTGTTGCTAATAGACCTTCATTGTCTCTTTTGTAATATAGTGTTTTATCTAAATCTGCAAATGATTTTAACCCATTTGTAAGTTCATCATCTTTAGAAAAATCAATCACATATTCTTGCCCACCAGTTAAATCAATTACACCTTTTGATGATATATCATTATAAACATTTTTAACTGTTGTGTTAACGACAGTTCTTGTTCTTACAAGTTTAACATCTAATGTCCCACTAAATTTGCTCGAATCTAAATTAAATGTGAATTTAGTTTCTCCTACTATTGTTGTCATAGGATAATACCAATTATTGATATTTAATTTTATAGGTGTATTAGCACCTGTTACACTTGTATCTTCAATTTCTTCAATTACAAACTTGTACTCTGCCTCATTTAAATCAATTACCATATTGTTTGAAATATCAGCAACTAACTCCTCGCCTTTGAATAATTGTACTTTTGCCTTCTTGCTATATTCTACATAGCCATCATGAATTGTTCCATCTTTAAAATTTAATGTTACTTCATTTTTGGTAACTGCATAAGCTTTATTCGTAAGCATAGGTAACGCTATACTAACTGTCATGCACAATATTAATAATATTGATAATACTTTTGTTTTTTTCATAACCTTCTTCCTCTTTCTTTAGATTTTTATATTAATTATATTATCATAACAATATTTAATATTCTGCATTTTTACCAATTTTACCGTGCCAATTTGGTAATCGAAAAATATCATTTATAACATTATTCTCACAGTGCCTTTGATAAGAACACTTATAACAATTCTTTATTACTTCAAATTATTCAACAATATTCCTAACAATCTCATCAATTTCATCATCATCTAATTTTAAATCCGTATTTACCAAACCAATTTCCGGACGAATGCCATCTTTAAAGTGGAAATCAGAACTAACAGTAACAAATAATCCATTTCTTTTTGCAAACTCACACCATCTCTCAGATTCATCATGTCTTTGATTATTACAATCCGTATGAAAATAATAAGCTTCAATTCCATCAGGTTTCATATCATCAACAATTTTCTGGATATCATCTTCTGTCAAACCATCCTCATTAGCATATGCAATTGGATGTGCCAAAACAACTTTTCCACCAGCTCTTCTTATAATTTCAGCAGCTTCACATGGGGTACAAGTATTTTTCTTAACATAGGCAGAACAGCCCTCATTCATAATTGTTTCTATAAATTCACCTTTAGTAGGAATATGTCCAAAATCATTCAATAGCTTCTCTTTATTTTTCTCGCAATTTACCGCATCAAGTGCTATATGAGCCTTAGTAACAGCTTCTATTTTATCTAACTCCTCAACATTTAAATAATAACCTAGCTCATTCAATTTTTCAGCAACATCATATAAATAAATATGTCTTATATTTCTTAACTTATATAAACTCTCTCGAAAAGATTTGTCATTTAAATCAAAATTATATCCCAAAACATGAATTCCGCATTTTTCCCATTTAGTTGATATCTCAACAGCATTTATAAGCTGTATATTCTTACTATTAGCATACAAAAATAAATCCTCATTATAAGCATCAACCGTATCATGATCAGATATAGCAATAACTGACACATTATTTCTCACAGCCTCGTCAATTACCTCTTTTGGACTAAAAGCTCCGTCAGACACATTTGTGTGGATATGTAAATCAATTCTTTTCATAATAAATCCCCCCTTAATAGAACAAAAACGGACTATTTATAACATTTATACCAATTATAACATTTTCAAGTCCGTGTCTTTGTTCGCACGTGAAATTTGCAAAGTAAATTTTTGTGCATTGTTATTTCATATAATAGAAAGTTCAGAGAAATTTTCTATTATACAAAAAGAGATGAACAAAAAGTCCATCTCCAAATATAGATATTACATATTAATAATTTTCTGCTTTGATTTCAAAGAAAGCTTTTGGATGAGCACATACAGGACAAACTTCTGGAGCTTTTGTTCCAACTACAATGTGTCCACAATTTCTACATTTCCAAATCTTAACTTCTCCTGCCTCAAAAACTTTTCCATCTTTAACATTTGCTAATAATTTTCTATATCTTTCTTCATGTTCTTTTTCAATTTTTGCAACTTCTGAAAATAAAAATGCTATATGATTAAATCCTTCTTCTTTAGCTTCTTCAGCCATTCTCTCATACATATCAGTCCATTCAAAATTCTCGCCTTCAGCTGCAGCTAATAAATTTTCTTCTGTTGAAGGAATATCACCACCATTTAATAATTTAAACCACATTTTTGCATGTTCTTTTTCATTATCAGCTGTTTCTTGGAATATAGCAGCAATTTGCTCATATCCTTCTTTTTTAGCTTTACTTGCAAAATATGTGTATTTATTTCTTGCTTGTGATTCACCAGCAAAAGCATCCATCAAATTTTTTTCTGTTTTTGAACCTTTTAATTCCATTTTATAACCTCCTAAAATTTTAATTATTTTCTCCCCTTATTTGTTTCATTTATATCATAAACTTAATATAATTTCAAGGCATTTTTACTGCATGCAAAACAATTCTTTCTTTATTATCATTAGTACATGTTGACAATGTTAAAATTCTGCTTTGTGCTGATAGCTCTGTTCCAAAATTCTTTACGCTTCGAGACTTCACTGTATTTAAAAACTTCATATATTCTTCATCAGATTCAAAATAATTTTTTAAATAATATTCTTCTGGCTCAATCTTATATACAGAGAAAACTCGGTAATAATCAACACTATCTTTAGTTGCAAGAACAACTGTCATATTCTCCTCATTATTTTGCCAATCGGCTGTTAGCATATTGTTCATTGTACCAAACATAGAATTATCTCTCATATTATGTCCAAAAATAGAAATATTTTTATCAGTGCCATCAAACTTATTAATATAATTTGCAAATATCCACCCAGCACGATTATATTCCTTATAAAAATTATGTCTTAAGTAAAAATCATTGTTATCTGTTTTCACAACAGGGAAACTAATATCTGTACCATTAACAATCAAATATGCAATCGTATCAGGATTTTTCTCTGTCAATGCTGAAAAATCAACAACATATTCTTTTTCATTATTATCATCTTGAGTAACTTGAACATAATGCTGAACTTCACCAATAACTTCACCATTCTTCTTATTGTCCATAAACCAAGAATAAATTTTAATTCCAGAATATATTAATGTAACAACAAATATACACTCTATTAAAAATACTACTATTAACTTTCTTTTCTTGTTTTTTTCTTCTCTTTTTTCTTTTCTACTCATGCCCATAATTATACTATTTCAAAATTTAAGAGTCAAATACATTCAATATACAAAACTTTACATTTATCATTGAAATTCTTTGAGTCTCCTCCCTTGCTTGATTTTCTGTGATTTTTGAGATATAATTACTATAGATGCTTTTTTATTTATATGTGAGACATGAACTATACAACCACAGCAAAAGGAGGCTCTTGCTATGAAAGATAATGAATTTTTTGAAACTATAAACACTGAAGTTGCAGATGAAAAAAAAGAACCCAAAATGAATATGTCCTCTGAGCTGGCTCAGAACATTCATAATTCATATGCATCGGCAGCACGAAAACCAAACATCAATGGGACAGAAGTTGAAGAACATTTACAAACAGAACTTGCATCAATTACACCATCTAATTCCAAGGATAAAAAAATTCTTGGAGCATTTAAAGACAAACTTGCCAAATGTATTGGTGGACGGCTTCCAACGTTCAAAATTACAGAATGTGTAGAAGCAATTTTACATGTTATTCTGTACATTGTGATTTGGATTAACCATCAGTACAAAATGGAGTTAGACGTTGTTGTAAAAGCAAGACGGAAATCCGTTGAAAGCGAATTGGCCAAAATACTCAGCTTAGCTGACGTAGATGACCCTACACCGCTTATGGATAGATTTGGAATACGCGTTATAAATTATGAAGGGATTCATGATTTATGCTTCTTGTTAACGAAAGTTATCAACGTTTTATGCAGTCCAAGTCATGAAGACCGAAGAGATTTCTTAAAATTTGCCCAAGCAAATTTCAATAGTCTTCAGTTAGCAACCATTAAGCATGTGTTCAACTTACCGTTTTCACCGATGCCACTTTTTAGGAAAGACGATTCAACTAGATTTGATCCAGCAAAATATCCTAATATTGAACTTCCTACACCGGAAGATTTCGAATTGGTAAAATATCTTGCTGGCAACATCAAGTACTATCTTAATCCTCCTAAGGAAAATGGATACCAGTCTATCCATGCAATTTTGGCATTAGATAACACTTCACCTGAACTCGCAGGATTACAGATTGAACTGCAATTTAGAACCTGGGCGATGGACAATCATGCTGAAAACGACATCAACGCTTCTCATGATGTTCACAAAGACCGTGTGAAACAGTATAAAAAAATATTCACATTAAGTGAAGACGAACTTGAAGAGGCAAACATTCGCTTCTTTAATAGTTACAAAAACACACACAATGACCAGGATGGTATTCATTTTGGCAAAGATTTTAACAGTCGTCGTATGAATACAATCTCAATCTGGTAAGAAACCAATTAACACATTTAATATGTCTCACATCACATCTATGAGTTCAATGGAACTCAAAAAACCAACCTTGTTTTGTCAAGGTTGGTCTTTTTTTAACTTTATGATAAACCTCCAATTATGCTGAGAAATAATCATTTATTAACATTCTAAATTTAAATTATCATATTAATTTTACTATCTCAGTTTCATAAAACATACATCAACATATAATAATTACTCTTTAGGTAAAAGGTTCAACAATTTTAGTATCGCAACACCAATCTTTTCACCTTTTCCCTCATAAGGCCATTCGTTAATTGAATAGCCAGGATTATCATTAATCTCAATAATTGAATAATTCTCCTCATCCAAATCTTCAATAATTATATCAACACCGCAAATTTTTGCATCAAATGCACGAGACGCTTTCTCAGCAACCTTTTTAAAATATGTTGGCATAATCTCAGTCATATCAACGCTCTCACCACCAGTAGAACAATTTGAATTTGTTCTCAAGAAAACTCTCTTTCCAGCAGGTAAAACCGTTTCATAATCATAGCCTTGAACCCTCAAATACTCAACAACCGGTTCATCCATCTTAACAGGAGTTCCAGTCAAGAAATGCCAAGGCTCTTTATTTTTCGCATCAATCAATTCCTTAATTGTACTCTTTCCATTTCCAACAACACTAGCAGCCCTCCTATGAGCGACACTCAAGCATTTACCATTAACAACTAAGAAACGATACTCCATACCCTTTACATACTGCTCAATTAAAACATTTTCATCAAACTTAAACGCATAATCAACAGCATTCATAATCTGAGCTTTAGAAGCACTTTTAGCAAATACAGTAATACCTGTACCATAGTTCGTATTTCTAGGCTTTACAACCAAAGAGCGATTATAAAATTCCTTCAATAACTCTTCTCTATCCTGAGCATTCATATTTCTATTTAGCAAAATAGCATTCGGAACATTCAGACCATGCTCTTTCATTATCTGCTTTGAAGTAAACTTATCATCAGTAATAATTGGGAAAATATATGTATCTTTATCAGTCTTATTTCCCTCAATTACAAACTCCTCTCTATCCTTATAATAGAATTGAACAATACTCTTTAACTCATTCAAAACTTCATAATCAACACCATTAGCAATAGCATCTTTAATTAAAACTACAGATTCACTAACTAGCTTCTTATAATTTTGAAGACAATATCTAGCATTGTGACCTTCATTAGTATACAAACTCAAAAGTTCCTCAACTTTCTCATCTGCTAAAGAATCCTCATCAAATCTACACAATCCAGCTTTAACCTCAGCCTCAATAGATTCAAGACCTGATTTAGTCTTCAAATTATACTTTTTCTCTACCTTATATAAATACTTAATCTCCTCTTTCAAACTCTTTGATTCATCATTTCCTAAGCAACCAAAAATAAATGTTAATAAAAACATTGCATCAGCCTCTGACAAACCACACTTTGAACGATAATTAATACCTATTGATGAAATCCTCAACTTATTCTTTCCAGCAATAATCTTGCACTTTCCAAACAACGGCTGAATAAGCTCTAACTTACGATCAAACTCCTTCTTAATCTTCTCATTAGCTTCCTCAATATCATCTGGCAAGAAATCCTTTTCTCTAATTTCATCATAAAACTCTTCATCCAATATAATTCCCATTTGAGCCTTCAAATTTATCTTTTCATCCTTCTTCTTGAAAGCGCCAAAAATCCAAATATATTGATTAATCTTATATAATTCTTCTATAACAACATTTGTTATTTCATTAAATTTATCATACGCATCAAATAAATTTTCTTCCATTGGCGTTTTAATTTTAAAAACAACATCATCGTCATCAGCCGTAATTAAAGGATTTTTCTCCTTACAGCCAAAAGCCTTTGGAAAACTTGTTTCAACCAACTTATTTTTAGAATTAATTCTTACAAATTCTCTTTCGAGACTAATATTATATTTTTCTATTTTCATAATAACTCACTTTCTTACAACTACAATATATTCATAGATTCTACCTGAACTTTTCCAAACCTTGGCGTTCTCTCATTACCAATTGCAGTACTTCCAGGCTCTATAATCATATTAAGTGCATTTACTGGTTTAATTTCATGGTATATAACAAAATCATGTTCATACATATTCAAATAACTGCGTTTTTCATATGTATTTCTTTTTATAGTATGAGACAATTTTTTAAACAAATTATCCGTATCCAAATCAACATAAGAAAAAACTTTTTCAGAACTCTCATCACCTTTATTTTGAAAATCTATTTCAAACATAAAAGTTGGAGCCTCTTTTAATTCTATGTTTTTATTCATAATTTCATAATAACCTACCAGCTTTAATCCTACATTTAATCCATCTTCCTGCAACGATTTAACCGTCTTACACAAAGCATCAAAACTATTTTTGTTTCTACAATCAATCTCACACGCTAAACGTACTTTACTTTCCTTATTCAACTCATAAGCACCTTTAATTGCAGACCTATATAATTGCTTACCAATTCCTTTTACTTTATTTCCATACACATCAAAAATATTCTGCTTTGCAAGAACACCTGTTATAAACATCACATTTTCATTTGAAGTTGGGAAAAACGGATTATCAGACTTTTTTAAATTATTTTCAATTTTAACTGTTGTCGCTCCAATAATATCATTTTCACCAAACTCATTTCTCTGCGTTGCAAGTATAACAGGATACCTAGTCACATTTTGATAAACCTGTGAAACATCCGGTACATGCATAAAATCTTTGTTACCAATAAAATTCTGGTCATAAAAATAAGTTAATTTCAAAATGCCATTTAAAAAATCTTTTTCTGGCAAAGATTGAAACAAATTAAATTTAATATTTGATTTCTCTTTCAATTCCTCCATTTCTTTAAAATATTTTTTGAATACAGTCTCTTCAAGAGACATCTGTATTCGCGGTTTTGCTTTTTTCTTTTTCTTCATATGATTCTCCTATAACAAGCAATCCAAGCTAGTTACAGCCGATTTGCCTGCTCATAAAAAATAGTGCTAACCACTTTTAAGGCTAACACAGTAATAATACGATTTTTCAAATTAAAAAGCAATTTGATAAACAAGTTAATTTTAACCAATTTCAGTCAAATTTAACCATTTTAGCTCAAATTTCATTTCCAATATATGTTTATCTTATTAAATATTGTTCTTAATCATTTTATTGCATTTTCTCAATAAAAGTCCCAGTAGCTCAACACTTTGCAGGATTTTGTAGTCCTAAACTCCCATTATGTTATAACCATTATCAGCATAAAGTACATGTCCCGTAACACAGCTTGACATACCAGATAATAAAAACGTTGCGACATCCCCAACTTGACTAGTAGTAACATTTTTATGTAATGGTGCTTTTTCTTCAACAATATTTAAAATACTTCCAAAATCTTTTATTCCCTTAGCAGATAAAGTTTTAATAGGTCCAGCAGAAACAGCATTCACACGAACACCTTCCTTACCAAGATTTTCAGCTAAATATCTAACACTCGTCTCTAACGCAGCTTTAGCAACCCCCATAACATTATACCCTTCTAAAACTTTAGTAGAACCGTGATAAGTTAAAGTAACTAAACTAGCATTTTCATTTAACAAATCCATTTGTTTAGCCATTCTAGCTACAAGCACAAATGAATAACTACTTACATCACAAGCATGTGCAAATCCCTCTTTACTTGTATAAATAAAATCATTGTGTAAATCTTCTGTATTTGCATGTGCAATCGCATGAACAATTCCATCAACCTTGCCATTTTCCTCTTTAATTTTTTTGAAACATTCTTCAACTAATTCATCTTCTGAAGCACCATTCAAGCAATAGCACTTACTTCCAGCAAAATCAGAAACCAATTCTTCAATTTTCTTTCTATTATCCTCACCCATAAAAGTAAAAATCAATTTTGCCCCATTTTCATAAGCAGACTTTGCAATTCCATACGCAATGCTCCACTTATTCCTAATTCCCATTATTAATATTTTTTTATTTTCTAATAACATATCAAAATCCAACCTTTCAATCATTATAATTAATATTAAACCTTCTTATACTCACCAATATTTCTAAACTTAGCATATCTATCTTCAACAAGCCCCTCATCAGATAATTGCAACAACTCATCTATAACCTTACAAATCTCACACTTTAAAGTATTTGCTGTTTCATCAGACTCTTCAATTATTTTATCAATAACCTTTAAATCATATAAATCATAAGCAGTAAGTTTCATTTTTTCAGCAGCTTCCTTAGCCTTTGAAGAATCCTTCCATAGAATACTAGCATATCCCTCTGGTGAAAGAATCGAATAAATTGCATTTTCTAACATAAAAACTCTATTTCCTACACCAATAGCTAAAGCGCCACCACTTGAACCTTCACCTATGACAATAGAAATAATCGGAACCCTAAGTCCAGCCATTTCAAGCATAGAACTAGCAATTGCTTCACCTTGGCCTTTTTCTTCAGCCTCAATTCCAGGATACGCACCTTTAGTATCAATAAAAGTTATAACAGGTCTATGAAACTTTTCTGCCTGTTTCATAAATCTTATAGCCTTTCTATAACTTTCAGGATTAGGCATTCCAAAATTTCTTTCAATATTCTCCTTAGTATTTCTACCTTTCTGTTCAGCAATAATTGTAAAACTTTGATTACCTATTCTAGCAATACCACACACAATTGACTTGTCGTCATATCCCATTCTATCGCCATGTAATTCAATAAACTCATCAAAAATTTCATCAATATAATCAAGAGATGTTTTTCGATTAGGTGACCTAGCAATTTCAACCCTTTCCCATGCAGTAACTTTTTTCATTAAACATCACTCCTTTTATGAAATTTAACCAATTTATATAACATACTTTTCATATCTTTTCTTTCAACTATTTCATCTATAAAACCATGTTCTAGTAAAAATTCTGAAGTTTGAAAGCCTTCTGGCAACTCTTGTCCAATCGTTTGTTTTATTACCCTTTGTCCTGCAAAACCAATCATTGCACCAGGCTCAGCCAAAACAATATCAGCAATGCTAGCAAAAGAAGCAGTAACACCACCATAAGTTGGATCAGTCAATACAGAAATATACAAAATGCCAGCTTTATTCAATTTTGCAACAGCTGCAGTAGTTTTCGCCATTTGCATTAAAGAAATAATTCCTTCCTGCATTCTAGCACCACCTGATGTGCAAAAAATTATAAATGGAATACCCAATTCAATAGCTTTCTCCATAGAATATGTAATCTTTTCACCAACTACACTTCCCATGCTTCCCATTAAAAATCCACTATCCATTACACATATTACAACATCTTCACCATTAATCTTTCCTGTTCCTGCACTAACAGCCTCCTGAATTCCAGTTTTAACTCGTAAAGTTTTTATTTTCTGCTCATAGCCATCTAAATTCAATGGATTAACATTATCAATATTTAAATCAAACTTTTTACAAGACCCCTCATCAAGAATTGTTTCAAGTCTTTTATTAATATGCATTCTAAAATAAGCACCACAATTAGGACAAATACTCATATTCTCTCTTACAGTTTCTTTATAAACAATTTCTTTACATTTATCACATTTAACCCATTTACCAACAGGAATATCTATTTTAGACTTTATATTCTTCGCAGTAGGTGGTCTTTTCTTCATCTTATCAACAATCATAATTTTTACACTCCTAAAAAAGCTAATGTATAATACAGTTTCTAAAATGCTACAAAGCACATTAAAAATAACATTTTAGAAACTAGTTATTATTTATTTAAAATTTCTTTTTCAATAAATGATGTGTCAAATTTTCCTCTAATGAAATCCTGATTTTTTATAATCTTAAATAAAAAATCAATATTAGTATCTACTCCCTCAATAACAATTTCCTCAAGAGCTCTTTTCATTTTACTAATTGCTTCATTTCTTGTATCACCAAAAGCAATAATTTTTGCAATCATAGAATCATAATTTGGAGGAATAGTATATCCCTCATAAATTGCTGAATCAATTCTAATTCCCTTACCACCTGGAAAATTCAAACCAGTTATCTTACCAGGACAAGGCATAAAATTTTTAGAAGGATTTTCAGCATTAATTCTACATTCTATACTATGCCCTCTAAACTCAACATCCTTTTGTTTTAATTTCAATTGTTCACCACCAGCAATCTTTATTTGCTGTTTAACAATATCAATACCTGTTCTCATCTCAGTAATCGGATGCTCCACCTGAATTCTTGTATTCATTTCCATAAAATAAAATTTCTTATCATCATCTACAAGAAATTCAACAGTTCCACAACTACTATATCCAGCCAATTTAGCAGCCTTCACAGCAGTTTCTCCCATTTTATTTCTCAGCTTTTCATCAACAATAGTTGAAGGTGTTTCCTCAATTACCTTTTGATTTCTTCTTTGTATTGAGCAATCCCTTTCACCCAAATGAATAACATTTCCATGCTCATCAGCTAATATTTGAATCTCAACATGTCTTGGATTTTTAATAAATTTCTCTATATAAATTTCATCATCATTAAAAGAAATTTTTGCCTCTTGCTTTACAATATTATAATTTTTCTCTAATTCCTCAGGTGAATTTGCAACACGAATTCCTTTTCCGCCACCACCTGCAGCAGCCTTCAACATAACCGGATACCCTATTCTTTCCGCAACTGCAAGTGCATCTTTTAATCCTTTTATGCTTCCATCCGAACCAGGAATAACAGGAATTCCCGCATTCTTCATAAATTCCTTAGCATTAGACTTGTTTCCCATAAATTCAATAACCTTATGAGAAGGACCAATAAACTTAATATTAGATTCTTCACACATTTGGGCAAACTGACTATTTTCTGATAAAAAACCGAACCCAGGATGAATACTATCACTTCCAGTAATATTAGCTGCTTCAATAATATTTTTACAATTCAAATAACTTTTGGTAGAATTTGCAGGGCCGATACACACAGCCTCATCTGCTAAATGAGTATGCATAGCATCTTTGTCAGCCTCAGAATAAACGGCAACAGTTTTAATATTCATCTCTTTACATGCACGTATTACTCTAACTGCAATCTCACCTCTATTGGCAATTAATATTTTATTCATTATAAAATCTCCTTTTTAAACAATTGCAAAAGTAAGTTCACCTTTAGCAACAATTTTTCCATCGCAAGTTGCTAAAGCCTCTCCAACACCAATTGGACCTTTTTGTTTTATGATTTTTACTTCTAATTTTAAAACATCCCCAGGAACAACTTGCTTTTTAAAACGCATCTTATCAATTCCAGCAAATAAAGCATTTCTACCTTTATTTTCTTCTAAACTCAATATTGCTATAGCTCCTGTTTGGGCTAAACTTTCAGTAATTAAAACCCCAGGCATTATTGGATTTCCAGGAAAATGACCTTTAAAATACCATTCATCTTCGCTTACATGTTTGTATGCAATAGCTGATTCGCCAGGTACATATTCTTCAACTTCATCAATCATCAAAAAAGGTTCTCTTTGAGGTATGATTTGTTTTATCTCATTTTTATTTAACATACTTTACTCCTTTTTATATAATCTACTTTCTTCATCTGAATATAAAAAATTAAAATTTATTTTGGCTCGTTTCGTGGTTTAGAAATTCTAAGAAAAATCAATCAGCGCCCTCAATCCTGTGAGATTCCCTAATTGATTTTTCTAAGATTTTCTACTACCATCTCTCACGTCGCAATCATAAATTTTATTTTTTATATTTCAGACTTAATAATTAGCTTATATTATCTTAAATAATGGCTTCCCATATTCAACAGCCTCACCATCTTTTATAAAAATCTCTGCAACCTCACCATCAAACTCTGACTCAATTTCATTCATAAGTTTCATAGCCTCTATAATACAAAGTACATCACCCTTTTTAACCTTCTTTCCAACCTCAACATAAGGATTAGCACTTGGATTAGGTTTGATATAAAAAGTACCAACCATAGGAGATTTTACAATTTTTCCTGTATTTTCATTACTTGATTGCTCTAACTCAGGCTCCTCCTTCTTAACATCTTGACTAGAAGATTTCATTACTTTGGTTGATATTTCAACATTTTCATTTTTCTTCATACTAATCTTTGTACCATCAGGAAAATCAATATCAATAGAAGATAATTTTGAGTTTCCCATATCATCCATTAATTGTTTAATTTTCTCATACTCCATTTTAATTCACCTCATAATTAATTCATTTTTCTAAATATAATACTTGCATTATGCCCACCAAACCCTAAAGAATTAGACATAACTACATTTAAATCTTTTTTTATAATCTCATTCTGAACAATATTTAAATCACATTCTGAATCAGGTACTTTATAATTAATTGTTGGTGGAACAATTCCATTTTCTAAAGCCTTAGAGCAAATAACAGCCTCAACGCCACCCGCAGCGCCAAGTAAATGTCCTGTATTTCCTTTAGTAGAACTAACTAAAACATTATTCCAATCTTCTCCCATAACCTTTTTAATAGCCATAGTTTCACAAGAATCATTCAAATGAGTAGAAGTTCCATGAGCATTTATGTAATCAATATCATTAGCACAAATACCAGCATCTTTAATTGCTCTATTCATAGCATTTACAGCTCCTGCTCCATCAGAACAAGGAGATGTAATATGATAAGCATCAGAAGTAGCACCATAGCCAATCACTTCACCATAAATTTTAGCACCTCTTTTTTTAGCATGCTCATATTCCTCAAGAACTAAAATTCCAGAACCTTCACCCATTACAAAACCAGATCTCTCCTTATCAAATGGAATACTCGCTCTGTTTTTATCAGTAGCACTAGAAAGAGCTTTCATGTTTTCAAAACCTCCAATACCGACTTCACAAATAGAAGCTTCAGTACCACCAGCTAAAATTACATCTTCATAACCATGTTTAATAGTTCTATAAGCCTCGCCTATAGCATGAGTAGAAGATGCACACGCTGTAACAATAGAAACAGATTCACCCTTAAGTCCAAGTTCAATAGCAATATTTCCAGCAGGCATATTAGCAATAGACATAGGAATAAACATAGGTGAAATTCTATTATGTCCCTTCTCCAAATTAACCTCACATTGGTTTTGAATTGTAATCAATCCTCCAATACCTGAACTAACAAAAATACCAACATTATTAAAATCCGTATTCTCCTCAGAAATACCAGAATCGGCAAACGCTTCTCTAGCAGCAATCAAAGCAAATTGAGAAGACCTATCCAAACGTCTAGCCTGTTTCACATCAAAATAATCATGTGGATTATAATCCTTAACTTCAGCATCCATCTTGGTTTTAAAATTTTCTGGATTAACTAACTTCATAGTATCAACACCACAAACTCCATTTTCAATTCCATTCCAAGTCTCTTCGACATTTTTTCCGATAGGAGTTATACAACCTAATCCTGTAACAACAACTCGTCTATTACTCATAGCACTCACCTTTCACAATTTATTTTTAAAAATATTATATTTATTTTTTCGTTCCTTGCTAAAATATTTTCCATCTCACTAAACTTCGTTTAGAAGGTTAGCAAAAAAATTTCATACTGCGCATCACTCAAAAATCAAATATTATAATTTCTTCTATAATTAATAATTGTCAAAACGATTTTATTAATTAAATTAATCCTCCTGTAACTGGAATAACTGTCCCAGTTACATAACTTGAAGCATCACTGCATAAAAACTCCACAACACCAGCTACATCCTCAGCTGAACCCATTCTTCTCAACGATATTTTCTTAGCAATTTCATCTCTAACAGAATCGCTCAAAACAGCCGTCATATCAGTCTCAATAAAACCAGGTGCAACAGCATTTACTAAAATATTTCTAGAACCAAGTTCTCTTGCCAAACTCTTAGTAAAACCAATAATACCAGCCTTAGAAGCAGCATAATTAGCTTGTCCTGCATTTCCTTCTATTCCAACAACAGAAGAAATATTAACAATTTTACCAAATCTAGCTTTAACCATATATGGAACAACGTTTCTTGTCATGTTGAAAGTGCCAATTAAATTAACATCAACAACACTTGAAAAATCTTCCGGCTTCATTCTCATAAGCAACATATCTTTTGTAATACCTGCATTATTAACTAAAACATCGATTTTACCGAACTTATCAAATATTTCTTTTGCAATTCTCTCACAATCCTCGAAAGAAGAAATATCTCCTTGAACAGGTAAACAATCTACTCCTGCTTTTTCAATTTCTGATTTTGTATTAGTTAAGTCATCATTTTCTTTTCTATAATTCAAAGCAATATCAAAACCAGCATTAGCCAACCTAATAGCGATTGCCCTTCCAATTCCTCTAGTAGCACCTGTAATCAAAGCAACTTTAGCCATATTAAAACACCTCCACATTCTTTTTTAAACTATCGATTGTGAATTCTAAAGAATCAACATTGTTTATATTAAAAATATAAACCGGATTTTCGAAATTCATTCTCTTAACAAATCCAGATAATGTTTTACCAGGACCTATTTCAATAAATATATCCACTCCATCAGCATACATATTTTTTAGCACATCTGAAAATTTAACTGGATTAACAATATGCCTAGCTAAAATATCAGACATGTTGTCATTGCTTTTATATTCAGTTCCATCTAAATTCTTAAAAGCCTTAGAATTAAACTCATGAAATTTTATCTTTTTCAAATCTTTTCTCAAAGCATTTGAAGCATCTATTAATTTTTCCGTATGAAAAGGACCAGCAGTGTTTAAAACTCTAACCTTTTTAGCACCATATTCAGTAGCAACTTTTTGTAGCTCACTAATACCTTCTGCATCGCCAGACACAACAATTTGTCCAATTGTATTAAAGTTTACTGGAACAACAAAACCACTTTTTACACTATTACAAGCAGAAATAACACTTTTTTCATCCAATCCCAACACAGCAGCCATTTTCCAATCGCCCTCTGGCAATAAATTCTGCATATATTCTCCTCTTTTTTTAACTATTGATATTCCATCCTCAAACGAAAGAGCACCACTATAAATTAATGAAGCATATTCTCCTAAGCTCAAACCAGCAGAATCCTCAGCATTTATATTCTTGTCTTTTAAAACATTCAAAATCGCTAAACTCATTGTTAAAATACATATTTGAGTATACTTAGTCTGATTCAAAATCTCAGCAGGTTGATTAAAAGTAATATCAGCCACATCAATCCCAGTAATTTTCTCAACCTCATCATACACTTTTCTAGCTACTTCATATTTTTCATAAATATCTTTTCCCATTCCAACAGATTGTGAACCCTGTCCAGGAAATAAAAATCCTATCTTCATTTATTTAATCCTTTCATAAACTTTCTTCTCAAATAAATTACAAAATTCTGAAATTATTTTCTCATTGTCAACACTAAAACCAAACTCATTTTTTATAGACGTAGCAATATCATGTATCTCATCAGCAAACTCAGTTTGATTCGTATTTATTCCTATACCAACAGCCAAATCTCTCACACATTCACCCACTAACTTTGTCTCTGTAAGGATTCCTCCAATTTTCTTCTGATTATAAACAATATCATTTGGCTTTTTGATTTTTAGTAAAATATTATATTCCTTTTCAAAAATACTTCTTATAATCTCGGCAATCTCCAATGTAACTCCGTCAAGCTTTTCAATTTCAACATTCAAGTTCAAATAAAACGAAAAAGCAATATTATTCTTCTCATCAGTGTGCCACACTCTTCCATGAGTTCCAACACCACTCTCTTGAACCCCAGCACAAATAACAGTACCATTTTCAATTCTATTCTCTGTAACTCTTGACCAAATTTTTTTTTGCGTCGAATCAATCTTTTCATAATATTCAAAATTTCTCCCAAGCACTTGAGTATGTAAATTATTTAACTTCATAATTTTTTAAAACCTTTTTCAAATTTTCATTTCTTTTTATTTTTCCAGTAGTAGTTTTTATTAATGATTCCTTAGTTAATGTAATCCCTCTAATTGCCTTGTAAGGTGGCATCGTTTTATTAATCTCTTTAACCTTTTGAAAAATTGCATCATATATACCATCAAAATCTTCAACCTTATATGCTTTCATAACAATATCCTCGTTATAAACTACTTCAGCAAAAATCTTCAAATCATTAGGATCTTCTGAAACAGGCATTCCATAAATAAAAGACTCTTCCACGCCTTCAATCCTATTTAATAAATTCTCCATCTCTTCTGGAAAAATATTTTTTCCATTCTTCAAAACAATAACACTCTTTTTTCTGCCGCAAATAAAAATATAACCATCGTTATCAATCTTTGCTAAATCTCCAGTATAGAACCAACCATCACGTAAAGCATCTTTTGTAGCTTCTTCATTTTGATAATATTCAAGCATAATACTTGGCCCCGAAACCACAAGCTCTCCCATTCCATCCTTATCAGCATTAACTATCTTAGCCTTCACATGAGGAACAGTTTTTCCAACAGAACCAACCCTATTAAAAATCTTATTTCCAACAGCAACAACAGGAGACGTCTCTGTCAAGCCATAACCTTGAACCATATTCAAGCCCAATTTTCTATATTTTTCCTCAATTGTAGGATCTAAACTAGCAGCACCAGAGATCAACAATCTAACATTACCGCCAAGCATCTCATGTATTTCAGCAAAAACTTTCTTTTTCTCTTCCATAGAAGATTCCTTATGCTCCTCTTCTAGCTTAAGAATATTTTCTCTTAAATTTTTATTCTCCAACTGCTTAGAAATTATTTTAAAAATTCTTTCATAAATAGCAGGAACAGAAGCCATAACCGTAACATGATATTCATTCATATTCTCAACAATATGCCTAATTCCATCTGCAAAAACAGTTTGAGCCCCTTTATAAAGAGAAAATAAAAATCCAACAGTACACTCAAAAACATGATGCAAAGGCAAGAAAGATAAGAACACATCCTGGTCATTAATATCTAAAACAGAAGCAATATCCATCAAATTAGAACAAATATTTTTATGAGATAACGCAACAATCTTAGAAGCAGACGTTGTTCCAGAAGTAAACAACATTACACCCATTTTCTCAGCATCTATCTTAGCATCAACAAAATCTCTGTTACCATCCTCAACTAAATTCTTTCCATACTGAACAAGCTCCATTTCAGAATATATACCATCAGTATGCATATCTAAATCCATATTTATTAAATGTTTTAATTTGCCAATGCACTCATGTTTCATCTTAATCAAAGAATCTTCATATTTTTTAGTATAGAAAATTGCCTCAATGCCAGAACGCTCAATTAAATTTCTAAGCTCATTTTCAGGCAAAGATTTATCCAAAGGAACAACTATACCAGTACCACACGCAATTGCCAAATATGCAATCTCCCATTCATACCTATTCTCTCCAATAACAGCAATTCGTTTACCTTTAAGCCCCATATTAATAAGAGACGTCCCTAAACCATTAATCATTTTTCTAATCTCTTTATGAGAAAAAGTTATATACTCACCATTTCTCTTTATTTTATAAGCAATATTATCACCATATAAATCACCTGACTTTTGAAGCATATCCTTCAAATCAGAAATCTCTATATATTCATATAACCCCTCAGCCATATTACAAAATCCTTTCTCAAACTCTTCCCCAAAAATCACTATAACTTTTATACCATTATTCAAAACTAAAATCATTAGACTGGCGGGTCAGTACAAAAAACTCATTACTTTTAAGAAATAAAAACGAGTAGTTTTAAAACTACTCGTTTTCTAATTAACTTTAATGTTACGAAATAATTATTACATTATATTATTTTGAGGTTAAACTTTTCTTATTTTCTTTTTCTAATTGTTTCAAACTTTTTTTAGGTGTTGGTAAATCTTCTGGCATAGTCCCACCATTTTTCGCAATTACTTCTCTAATATTTTTTCCAATATTATAATGAGTATTATTTGCTTCTTTTTCTGTTGAAATATTATCTCTTTTTAACTTTGACTCAGTTTGCGTAATACGAAATAAATTTGCAGCAAGTTCTTCACTTCCCATATTATCTAAAATATCTTCTCTATACCTTAATCCTTTTCTTTTAGCAATATCGTCAGCCGTTTCTCCATTATATAAACCTTTATATCCTGAATTGTGGAATTTATCAAAATTTTTGACTCCTGAATTTTTAGCAATTTGATTTAGTAAATAGTTTCCTTTTCTCGTTAAATTTCTTTGATAAAATCTTTTTTCATCTTCTGTTAGCAAACTATATTCTTTTTCATTAATTTCTTGTTTTCTGGTTTGTATTGCAAAATATGTTTGAGCAAAAGCAATAACTTCTTTTCGTGGATCTCCATTTTGTGCTATTAGATAGCAAGCATAACGAGTTAATTTATAATCTTTTTGCATTCTTTCTGCTCCGGAACCTATTCGTACCATTTTGTCGGTGCCGACAAAATGGTCTAAAATATTAATATCACTACTTTTGCACGCTTTCATTGCTCTTTGAACTACACCTTCAAATTTTCTCCATTCTTTATAATCTAAAACTAGTTGCAACTCTCTAGCATACCAATATTCAATTCCGTTTTCATCAATATGTTTTATATCTTCAAAAGTTCTTTTACCGTATTCTTTAATATTTTCTGATTTATTCATTCAAAATAACTCCTATTTTTATTTTGTGTTATTATATCGAACATTTGTTTTGAAGTCAATAGGCTTTAAAATTCTTTTATTATTTCTCTATTATTCTCTCATAAATCTCATCCGGTATACACAACTGTCCTTTACCAGACCCAATTTCAATATTAGGCTTATGCAAGCCATGATAATCACTACCACCACTCATAAGTAAACCTCTACTCTTACAAAATTTCTTGACCAATTCAATATGCTCAAGACTAAATATACTATGATAGCACTCAATTCCATCAATATCATAACCATCTGTAATCTTCTCTAGTTCAGCAGTTTTATCGTCAATCCATGCATACTCATATATATGCGCAACAAAAGCCAAACCGCCAGATTTATGAATAATCTCAATAATCTTCTCTAAAGATGGATAATCGACAGAATTATCTACATAAAAAGGCTTACCCTTACCATGATAATAATTTCTCTTAAACACCGTAAAACTGTCCCACATATCTGCTGGAACCTTAGCTTTATTCTCCTCATGTTTCTTCAACTCATCATAAAAAACAATACTTGCCCAACCAGTATGCTTATCCCATTTCAAACTATCAATATCGTCTAAAACCAAACCATACTCATCTTTATACTCGTAAAATTTTCTAAGCTGTCTGTCTTGAATTTCATCTCTAGTAACATTACCATAACAATCTTTCAAATACTTTTCCATCTTCTCACAATCAATATTATATCCAAGAACATCAATAACTCTATCAGTATACCTAGCCTTTAACTCAATACCATGCAATATTCTTCCAGGAAAATATTTACCAACATCAATTTTAGCAATCTCTTTATACGCGTCACAATTCTCATGGTCCGTTATAGCAATAGCCTTCAAACCAAGTTTCTCAGCCTTTCTCAATACCTCAATTACCGAATCCGTTCCATCTGAATACTTTGTATGTATATGTAAATCAATCACCTAATAACCACCGCTCTCTTTTTATTCTATAGTTATCTGCATATATTTTATTATTTTAAATGAACCGTAAAATCAATGTAACGCGCTACTTCCTATTAACCGTCTCAAGAATAGCCGAATATTTATCCACCATACAAACAAGCAAAGCCTCCTTAGACTTCGGCAACTTCGTAATAGTAAGAGGCCACATGTGCGACTCAATAATCTTCTGCTCACTCTCAGAAATATCAAACATCTCCTTCGCATTCTTAGCAGCCGTTTTAGGATGACTAAAACCATGCCACCTATGATCCTTACTCTTCTCATGCCAATCATACAAAAAGAAATCATGCAAATAAGCACCAACAATCAAATCATCATAATTAAACTGGATATTGTATCTCTTCTCCAATCTCTTCGCCAACATAAAACTCCTATAAGCCACATTCCTAGAATGTTCCCACACAGACGTCTTTCCATGTTGCTTATAATTTTTAAGCAACTTTTTAATATACTTATACTTAGTCAACTTATAAATATATTTATAAAATTCCATCTTACTATTTAACTTCATCTTTAAATCCTTTGTAATCACATTTTATTTTGATAATTCAATTACAGAATTAACAACACTACCATCCTCGCTCATAATAACAACAACATGTTTGCCATTAAAATAAGCATACTTACAAATAACCGTATCACCCAATTTAATCTCATGCTTATACGTTATTCTAAAAGTATCATAAGGTCTTGCATCATAAATATCCTCAGGCAAAGCATCATAAGCCAAATTCAAATAATATGTATTATGCATATGACCATTAATATCAATATCTTTTCTAGATACAGTATATTTAACCTCATTTGAAAATTCAATGGGAACTTCTGGCTTAGGGAAATTATAATCACCAAAAGAACTATAATCTTCAGGTTTATAAGCCTCCTTTACTTCTGGTCCCATTCTAACAATCTTTCTAGTATCGCTATTAATCATAACCCACTTAGTAGTAGCTTTAATACACAATTCTCCCTTTGAATTATAAACCTCAAAATCCCTATATGTATACGCCTTTTGAAAACATCTTCCCCAAGTTCTAACTTCTAACTCCTCAGGATAAGCAGGTCTTTTAATAACCTTAACTGTCCAATCAAGCAAAATCCAACTAAGCTTTGTCCTTTCAATATCCAATATTCCATATCCCGCTAAATCAGATTGCTCTCCACCAACATTTTCAAGAATTTCAAGAATAGCCTCATTTTTTATTAAACAATCTTTTCCAGTATCTCTTAATCCTATTTTAACTTTATCAACAAATATCATTTCTACCTCATCACCTTGTAAATCTTACAACCAACGTCTCCATCATCATCAAGTAAAACTTCATAATTTAAAAAGCCGGTTTTCTCAATAACTTTAGCCAAAATCTCATCAGCACCTTTGTACTTCTTTATGCTCAAAATAAATTCATTTTCTTCTGAAAGCTTAGAATCATTTTCCAAAACATCTAATTGATTTTCATTCAATATTAAACTCTCACTATATGTTGCAAATTCAGGCATACTTTGAATATGATTAAACACCGTATCTCCAACATACACAAACTTATCTTCCTTATTTTCTTCAGCAATTTCTAAATACTTAGCATAACCTTTATAAAGAAAAGCAGGCTCACTAAACATTAATCCATAAACTGAAATTATCAACGAAATTCCAACTAAACTATATTTTAGCACATTTTTATTTTTAATAACAGTATCAATTAACAATAAAATTGAAATAATTATTAACGGCAAAACACACATTATATATCTTATAATATTTGCATCTTGCAATTCCGGTGAAACCTTTACAATAACACAAACATAACAAATTACAGAAAATATAATCGCACCTGCACCTAAAGCATTTTTATCAACTTTCTTATTAATCACAGATTTTACAGCAACCGCCATAACCAATAAAATCAAACATATAGCAATAGCCAAAACAGGAACAGAAAAAGAATATCCTATCATATTCAAATACTCTACTAACTTTTCGCCAAATCCTCTTGCCATCTCAGCTTTTCCGACTCCACGATATGAAAAGAAAATATGATTAATACTCAATGGATAAAGCAATACACCTATCACAGCCATTTTTAAATATTTCAAAATATACGTTATAGCGCCCTGTTTTCCTTGCTTTCTTATCACTCCTATTAAAACTAAAACCGCAACCACTCCAGCAACAATGCAAAAATAATATTGCGTCCAAAATCCAAGTAAAACAATCCAAGTAAGTTTATTCCATAATTTTTTATCTATATCAAAATCTTTTTTTATAATATCAATGTTAGCTGAAATAAACATTAAAACAAAGAAATTAAGCATAGAATACATTCTCTGAAAAATAACCGTTGAAATCGCTCCCATACTGAATCCGTACAGAATTAAAGTAGGAATTATTAAATACTTTTTATCCAATTTTTCAAAAATATTTTTTATAGTCCATAAACTCAAAATCATAAAAGCAAGATTAATACTAAAAATAATATACTTTGAAAAATGCCCCATAAAAAATATTGAAACTGTATGTACTAAAAAATAAAAAAGAGGCGGATGAATATCACGAGATTGATTATAATAAACCATTCCATAATTTAACGCATCCTTTGGCTGAATAGTTAAATAATCATTTGCCTCATCAGAACTTCTCCATGTTGGAACAAACTCAGACTTAATACTAGCCAAAGTTTCATCTTTTATATTCCTATGATCAATCAAATAATACTTCAAATTTTGAATAATATTACCATTCATAATTTTTTCTTTAACAAAAATATTCGTTTCATCTTCCTTACCATAAGGTCTGTAAACATTGTCATAAGCATAATTAGACGAACCATAAGAAAACATTTCATCCTCATGAAAGCCTTCCTTTTTCGTCATAAAAAATGTCATAACAACACTAATAACAAAAATCACAATAATATATTTATAATTTACTTTCAAAAAATCTTTCATAATAACTCATAATATCCTTCATTTTTTATACATCATACATATTCAATTCGCAATTACCAGCTCCTGGTATCTTTAATTTTCCATCTGGTTTTAAATTATTAAAATAGCAATACATCATCGCACAAATTCCAGCGTGTGTAACAATCAAAACATTTTTATCAGCATAATCTTTTCGTATTTTTTCTATAACATCTGAAACTCTATCAAAAAAATCTCGAACATTCTCAGCTTTCTCATAATGTCTATCCGCTTCCCAATTCCAAAACTCTACCCAATCATATTCAACATTCTTTTTCTTACCTTCAAACTCTCCAAAATCTCTTTCACGCAATTCATTTAATCCAATAATTTGAACATCTCTACCTTCACAAACTATTTTTGCCGTTTCTTTACACCTATTTCGTGGGCTACACAAAACGACATCTATTTTCGTATTCATAAGTTTATTTTTTACCATTTCAGCTTGTTCTTTTCCAGTTTCATTTAGTTTTATATCAATACTTCCTTGCGTTTTTCCTTCCACATTCCAATCAGTTTGACCATGTCTTATTACATATAACATTTTATACTATCATTCCTTTCATTTTTTAATTCTACAAACTACAAATAGTCTACCATAAAGTAGACTATTTGTTAAGTTTATTAATTTCTTATTTTCTCAATCATCTTTTCCGCAACAATTTCTAACTCTTCAATTTCCATATGGTGATTCATACCTTTCATTTCAACCAGCTCAATTTCAGGTCTACTTTCTATAAATTTATAAGTATCCCCAATTGGTGCTGTATCATCTAAAGTAGCTTGAAATACTATAATTTTTCTTTTTTATTATAAATATCTATATTTTTCTCCATATTCCCCTTCTTTCGCAAAAATTCCAGACACGTCTGGAATTTTTATAATCCTAATTCTTCTTTCACCTCATCTAATGTATACGTCTTAGGATTCTTTTTATATTCCTCAATTGCTTCTTTATAATCTTTTAAATCTTCAATATCTTCATCATTTAATTTTTTCATAATACTCTCCCCTCTGAAAATATTATAAAATATCCTTCCTTATCATTTCAATAACATTTTTCAAAAATATAGATTGGCGAAATACTCAGTATGTGTTATAATATTTCTAACTTGAGATTCTCAAGTTATTTTGGTAACTTGCAAACAATAATTTGAATAAGGAGAGTAAATATGCCAAACAGAAAATATGCGTATGCCGACATGAAAAAGTTTCGAAAAACTACAAACGCTCAGAAAAAAAGATACTATAGCAAAACCAGTTTTTACGGTCCGAGTACTTGGACTGTCGAACAAGATAAAATGGTTTTGGAGCATCTTATTTCTGATACTGAGTTGTCAAAAATCATTCAACATTCTGTTAAAGCAATTCAAGTGCGCCGGTGCAAGTTAAAGAAAAAATAAAGAAAAGGGTCATATGACCCTTTTCTTTTGCCCTTTACAATAAACTTCAAACTATATATTATCCTTCCTTATTGTTTCAATAATATTTTGCTTATTAATTTTCTTCAAAGAAAATCTCATAATAACCCAAATTAAAACAACAACAGCAATAATTGAAATGCCAATTGCTTTTAATGGTAACTCGTACGTCATCTCATATCCAATACCAAAAGATTTAAATAATAAATAAGACAAACCAATTCCAATTGGTATACCAATAACTAAAGCCTTACCACCATATAAAACACTTTCCAATCTAATCATCCTGTTAAACTCTTTTTTCGTCATACCAATTGATTTCAAATTAGCAAATTCCTTTTGACGCAACTCCATATTAGTTGTAATCGTATTAAATATATTTGTAACACCAATCAAAGAAATAACAGCAATAAATCCATATAAGAAAATAGAAATAACCAACCACATAGCACTTTGTTCTTTAACCATTGTTTCAATATTCTCCACATATTTTACCGCACTTGATTTCTTAGCAAACTCTTCAAGTTCACTTGGATTGCTAGAATCAGCATATAAGCTTACACTCATATCATCTTTATTTTTATACTTATCAAAAAACTCATCACTAACTATAAGCATTCCATTTGAATAATAATCATTTTGAAGTCCCATTGGAACCGAATCAACAATCGCAGCAATTTCTAAATCAATGCTCTTACCATCTATACTAGCGCTAATATAATCACCTTTTTTATAATCATAAACTCTATACATTGAATATGTTTTCTTACTATCAATATACGTTTTAGTCGAATCCTTTAAAATAACTTTATCTTTTACATCTTCATACTTTAAACCATTCTTATTTAAAA
>USQZ01000026.1 GCA_900556975.1 uncultured Clostridium sp.
ACCAATTGGTCCTGTTCCTTTTATTTGAATTGTTATATTATCGGTTAGTTCTTTTATTTCTAAATGTGCCATCATTGATGCTACAGTTGCAACTCTTCCAGCAGCTGCTGTTACTGTTGGTGTTAGGTCATGTGTTTTTCTTATTTGTTCTACAAGTTCTGTTGTATCTATACACATTATCGATACTTTTTTATTGTAGGCTAAAAATTTTATTGCTTTATTTTTCATCTTTCTCTTCCTTTCTTGCTCCATTAGCACCATTAGGACCGGGTCTTATTGGTACATAACGCATTATACTCTATTTTATGAAAAAAATCCAGACTTTTTCGGAATTGTATTCCTAAAAAGTCTGAACCTTTTAATTTACCTAATATTATTCAGCTGCTTCTTCTTCTGGAGCATTGTAAGCTTCTAATATAGCATTTTGTATTTTTTCCCTTGTTTCTGGGTTGATTGGATGAGCTATATCCTTGAATTCTCCTGTTGGAGTTTTTTTGCTAGGCATAGCAATAAATAATCCATTTTGGCTTTCGATAACTTTGATGTCATGAATTACGAATTCGTTATCAAATGTTACTGAAGCAACAGCTTTCATTCTGTTTTCTGAATTTACTTTTCTTAAACGTACATCTGTTATTTGCATTTGAGCACCCCTTCCAATGTTTTTAAAAATTATACATACATTATATATTATTACATATGTACAATTATTATATTCGCCAAAAAGTTTTTTTTTCCTTCTTTTAATTACATCATTTTTTATAATTTTTTATCACGATTATTTTTATTTCACATATTATGTATAAATCAATAAATTTAGTTGAAATTTCCTTGAAAACATTATATAATTTGTTATGCTAAAAATAAAAATGGAAATCAATATTACTAGCAATAATAATTTTTTCTTAAATTTCCGCTTTTTAGCATGTGAAATGTATTTCTTACTAAAGGAAGGGTTAAAATGAGAGTTAGAATTAATAATTTGGAAAATTATAAACATATTCATTTAATTGGCGTTGGTGGTGTTAGCATGAGCGCTATTGCTGAAACATTACATTCTTGGGGATTTAATGTTACTGGCTCAGATACCGCTAAAAGTCCATATACTGATAAACTAATTAAATCTGGTATAAAGGTTACTATTGGTCATGATTTGACAAATCCTAAAAATTCAGATTTGATTATTTATTCAGCTGCTATTAAGGATACAGATCCTGAAATAGTTCTTGCTAAGCAATTCAATATTCCATTAGTTACACGTGGTGAATTTGTTGGATTTTTAACAAGAAAATATGAAGAAAGCATTTGTGTTTCTGGAACACATGGAAAAACAACTACTACCTCAATGATTTCATTATGTTTCTTAGAAGCAAATTTAGATCCTACAATTCAAGTTGGTGCAATGTTAAAACAAATTGATGGAAATTATACTGTTGGAAAAAGTGATTATTTTATATTAGAAGCTTGTGAATATATGGAAAACTTTTTACGTTTTTCTCCAAAGGCAGAAGTTATTTTAAATATTGATAATGATCATTTAGATTACTTTAAAACTTTTGATAACATCAAAAATGCTTTTGAAAAATATGCTAGATTAATTCCTGAGGATGGTGTTTTAGTTACTAATGCTGATGATCCATCTTGCCTTGCATTAAAAGATGTTGTAAAAGGTAAATTCATTACATATGGAATTCAAAATACTTGTGCTAATTATGTTGCAAAAAATATTAGACATAATGCTCTTGGATATTCTGAATTTGACGTATTTTGTAGTGGCAAGTTTTATATGCATGTTAGATTATCTGTTGCAGGACGTCATAATGTTTCAAATGCATTAGCTTGTATTGCTCTTTGCTCTTACTATGGAATTAATAAAAATGTAATTTACTCAGCACTTCTTAAATTTACAGGTGCTAGTCGTCGTTTAGAATATGTTGGATCTTATCATGGCGTTTCTGTTTATGATGATTACGGACATCATCCAACTGAGATTGTTGCAACTGCTAAAGCAATTGCAGATAAAGAATTTAGAGAATCATGGGTTATTTTCCAACCTCACACATATAGTAGAACTAAAAATCTTTTAGATGATTTTGCCCGTGCACTTCTTTCTTTTGATCATGTTATTGTTACAGATATTTATGCTGCACGTGAACAAAATATTTATGATATCTCTTCTTTAGATTTAGTTAATAAAATTAAAGATTATAATAAAGAAGCTTTATATATGAAAGATTTTGATGAAATCGTTTCTTACATAAGAGCAAATGCTAAGGCCAATGATTTAGTATTAACTCTTGGTGCTGGAACAGTTACAAATATCGGACCAGAAATTATAAAACCATAAAATTAACTTTATTTTTACTACAAACTTTAAGAATTAATCAAGTTTAGTTCTTAAGCATATTTCATAAAAAATATGTATCTTTATAAAAATCCTATTAAATAAAATTAATAGGATTTTTATTATTCTAAAATATCTTGTATAAATTTTATAACATTTTCAGTATATTACATATCTACTTGAAATTTGCTTTATATAGCTATATTATTTCATCATTTCTTTTATCATTATATCTGCAAAAACTCCATATCCAATTTGAGGATCTGAAACTAAAACGTTTGTTAATGCTCCAACAATTTTATTATTTTGAATTATTGGTGAACCACTCATTCCACAAATTATTCCACCCGTATTATTCAACAATTTCTCATCTGTTATTTTTATTTGCATACTTTTATTATTAGAATTATTTTCCGAATCTATAGATGTTATTTCCACTTTATATTCTTGTGTATCGTTATTATTTACAGTTGACAATATTGTTGCCTCTCCTAGTTCTATTTCGTCTCTTAATGCGATTTCTAGGCCTGCAGAATATTTATTATTTGTTATTATGTTTTCATTTAAACTCCCAAATATTCCGAAATTCGTATTTTGCATTACTGTTCCAATGGTTGCTTGTTTTGCAATACTTCCTTTTATTTCTCCTGGAATACCTTTTCTGCCTTTGCTTACACTTACTATTTTAGAATTAACTAGCTCTCCTGTTTGAATATCTAATAATTCTCCTGTATCTCCATCAGAAATTCCATGGCCTAATGCTGCAAACTTTTTACTTTCTGGTTCGTAAAAAGCCATTGTTCCTACCCCACTCGCACTATCTCTAATCCATAAACCTAGTTTATATTCATCTTTTGCTGTATTTGCTGGTTTTATATTTGCTGTGTATGTTTCTCCAGCTCTTGCATATTTTATCTCAATATCTCTTCCGTTTGATTCATTAACAATTTTCTGTAATGTCTGAGTTGAATCAATTTCTTGATGGTCAACTTCTAAAATTGTGTCTCCCTCTTTTATATTAATTGATTCATATGGTTTTTCTATTTTATTTTCTATATTTTTTACTTCTGTTGTTCCTATAACTAAAGCTCCATTTGTATATAGTTTTAGTCCTATTAGATTTCCTGTTGGAATAACTTTTATTCTTGGATATGTTGTTACAGCTATTTCTTTAACTTTCATATTTCCAAATAGCATTACATCCATTTTCGTTGTTTCTAAGTTTTTATCTTGCCATGTTTCTTGAACCTCTTTATTTTTTCTTTTAAATTCAACTCCAAATACTCTTTTTAATTGTATGTTTTCACCATTTAACAGAAAAATTCTAGAAGGAAGTTGTGTAATATTAGAAGCATATACTAATATTACTAGTAATATTAAAATTATAAAAAAGTATCTTTTTTTCATTGATTACCTCTTTTATAATTTTTCCCTATTTGCATTTTTTATATACAGTTATAAAATTTACTTTCTCAAATTTATGATCAGTATTTTTTGCACAAAAAAGAAAGTAGATTTTGCATCTACTTTCTATGTGTTTTATCTATTTACGTAATCATTTGTTTTATATAATCCATTTCTGATTTTTGCAAGGTATGTATACACAGCTGATTTTCTTTTATTTAATTCTGCTTGACTTATCATTTTTGATGCATCAACTGTTCCAGTATAGCTTTCTCCTGTTCGATAGTATTCATATTGATTTGATTGCATTTCAACGATCAATTCACCATCATCTGTTGTAAATGTTCTTCTAACGTCTCCCTTATAATATTTAACAACAGAATTATAATTTCTTGAAATTATACATGTATAGCAACCTAAATTTTTATGGTCATATAAATATATTTCTTCTGAACCATTTGGCAATGTAGTTAAATCATGACCATTATAATTCTGGACATTTTCAGCAGGTATTTCATCACCTATTTGAATTTCTCCATCTTGTTTATTTGCAACATAATATGTATTTGTAGAATCATCATATAAACATACTATATTATCCAAATTTTCAATAGTTTGATCTGCATCTTTTACTTTAGCCAATATTCTTTTAGCGTCATACTTAAATTCTGCGCTCTGGTCTGCTACATAATCATTTGATCCGTCACTTCCTAAGTCAGGACAATCATACATATGATAATTATCTTTTCCATTATTATATACATTTTTGTTTACAAAATACATATTTTCAATATCAACTGATGTATTATTATTGTTGCTTTTTACTACAGAGTAACTATTAAATCTTTTAGTTCCACATGGCATACCTTGTAAGAAAGTAACTATTGATACATTGTTTAATACATTTTCCCAGTCCTCATCACGTAAGACAGGTAATCTGTATGAAACTTCACTGTTGTAATATGTATCATTAAAAGTTGATATTGCTGAGTTTAGATTGTATTGTATAGAATTTTTTATAACATTTCTTTTGTGTTGTACAAAGTCTGAATCTTGGCTTTCAGGATTATTATTTGTACTATTTATTGCGAATATCTTAGTTTCATCACCTGAAAAATCTGTATATGCCAATTTGGTTTCAGCTGTCATATTTTGAATTTGCAAATATTCTTGCTTCATTGATTCAGCTTTAACATCACTTAAATTATCTTGTACCCATCTTGAAAAGAAATATGCTTTTATATAATATTCTTTTGCATCTTCATCTTCAATTGTTACATTATTATATGTTACACTAATATTAGAATTTGAACCTAATACCAATGCTCCAGTAGCTCCTGGATAATTAGCTGAATCATTAATAAGCTTATCTATCTCAAGTGTATCTTTTATAATTTCATCACCAGTTTGATTTCTTATTGGTGTTGTGTTTTCTCTTCCTGAACTATCTTTTTTTACAACTTTATTTGGTGAATATATATTTCCATTTCCATAGTCAGAAAAAGTTTTATCATTTCCATATTCGTAATTATTTATATATTGATATGCGTCTGAACTATTTACATCAACAGCTAAATATCTTACGTTATTGTGCTGATTACTTGCTGAGTCTGAGTTATGCTTATATACATCTTCATATTTTTGTATATCTGCTTTACTCAAATCAGTAGCTGATGTTCCTTGTTTTGCAAGCACTTTTACTAAAAGTGTTCCAGATAAATTTATTTTACTTGGATCTATCAAATATCCCGATTTTGTAAATTCTTTATTATTTAATTTTCCATATAAAGTTACATAATTGTCTAAAGTATAACTTGCAACAATATCATAGTTATTATCTGCGTATTGTGCACTGTAATATATAAATGGTTTTAACATATAGTTATACTCTTCTTTAGCAGAACTTGCATCTGTTGTAAATTGTCCTGAGTATCTTCCATTTATTGTTGCAGTTTTATATTTTGATATTTCTTCAGCAGTTGAATCACTTACTCTATATTGGTTTTCACCTGTTCCTGATTTTGCATATACAACATCTTTTTCACTTGTGATTATTGCTGTACCGTCAGAAGTTTTTATTGCAACTTGTGGCGTTTTTATTGGACTATATATGTAATAACCGTCATATGTTGTAAACAAAATTGCTGGTACATAATTTTGTAATCTGCTTTTTGATGCACTAGACATACCAAAATTAGTTGCCAATGTAGTAAAAAATGTATTAACCGAAGCTAATACATAACTTTTTATTGATTCGCCAGTTGTTCTCTGCGTATTCAAAGAGTTAATTTGATACGCAGATATGGCATCATATGTAGAATCATTTAATTTAGTTTGATATGTCGTTTGCAATACTAATGTATCAGTCTGATTTTGTATATAATATGACAATACCATTGATAATGGCAAAACTATTATAACAAATATTATTGCAAAATTTTGATATTTCATAAATCAGCCTTTCTTATAAATTAGTGAGTTCCATTGTTTTGAACAACTCCAGCATGAGAACCTGAAATTTGATATGTTCCCTTTCCTGTAATTGCATAGAATGCATTTCTTAATGATTGAGCTATTGTTGTATCAGTGTTAACAGAAGAAACAGATACTATATCGCCTTCTTTTAATGGATATTTTCCAGCTGAACCATATATTTGTTCTTCTATAGCTTCAGTATATATTGAATAATAAACGTTTTCACCAACTACTGAACTTGTTGTCCATGTTGTTTTTTTACCAACGTTATCATCTTTTACTTTTACTTCAATGCTTGTATCAAATGTATGATCCAATGCAGAAAGTTTCTCTTTGTATTCTGTTAAATCAGCTTGAGTGATAGCTCCGACATTTCTAACTTTATCAACAAATTCAACTGTTTCTTGTTGAACAGCTTGCTGCGTTATATCATCATTTCTATCAGCTATTGTCATTAGTGGAAAAACGAACATTAATATAGCAGCTATAAATATTGCTATTATTGTTACTAATGTGTCATTCATTTTGGTTCCTCCTATTATTTTTATTTAATTTTATATGTAATAATTATTTTTGTACTTGCTGGACGTGTTACAATTTCTTCACCATATTCATCAATTGAAACTACTCCATCGGTTCTATATTCAAGATATGTTTCTTCAAATCTTGAATTAGCATAACTCATAAGATTATTGCTTGAATAATCAACCTTTGGAAAATGTTTCATTTTGGTTCCATATATGTATGCATTTATTCTTTCTAAAATGTATGCTGAACCTTGATTATACCAAGGTGCACCAAACATATAAGCTTTTTTGCTTGCATCATTGTATTTTTGATTTATGCTATTCAAGTAATTATAATCATTACTACTTGAATCAAATGTTATTTTACCTATTTGACTTTCTATATTTGTATCAAATACTTGCAATTCTTCTCCTGCATTACTTAATATTCTAATTCGAATATTGTCGTCTGATTGCGCATATCTATATAGGGTAGGAATTACTGTTTCAATTCCTACCTCTCTTGTTATATTATTTCCTAGACCTTCTATTTTTGGAAGGTAATCATTTAAGTTTACACTTCCTACAACTTTATCAGTTGTTTCTCTAGCTTGCGAAAACATTACCATGGTGACTGAAAAAGCTACTATGAATATTAATGCTGCCGCAGCCATTTTTAAAGCATCGGTAATATTTTCCATTATAACTCCTTATTTAGTTTAATTGTCCTATGTGAACTCTAATTATTGCTCCTGCTTCATAATCAGCTGTTACTTTGTAATTTTTTGCAGAGTTTACTTTAGTTTTTAAAGTATTCATTTGTGCTGTTGCCTTAGCAACATTTTCTGATGTATTATCTCCACCATCATAAAAGTTTGCTCCTACACATGCACTGTTTAAATTACTACCCTTCTCATAATTAGTTAAATTTGCTGCACCTGTCATTGCCTCTGCTTTACCTTTGTTATCTAAGCCTCCTGTAGTATCATTGCCATATGTTAAAACAGAAATAAATTTTCCTGATTTTCCAACATTTTCTTGGTTCATACTGATTATATTATCAATCATAGATTTAACTTCTGATCCTTTAACAGTATCTCCTAAGTATGATTTTACTTTTGCATTGTAAATATCCTTTTCTTGTTGTGACATTTGTGATACAGCTGAATCAACTGTAGCATTTGCTGAATTGTATATATACATACCTATAGCAATAAGTAGTATACAAATTAATATTGCACCAGCAATTAAAAGTGCTTTTGACGCATTCTCCATTTTTTATTCCTCCTCTTTTTCTTTTGACTATTTTTTATTTATAATTCCCTTATGGGAAATATTAAAAACTAATTTTTCTCAGTAAAAACAACTTGTTTTACTTGTCCTGTTTTTTTGTGATATTCAACATCTTTGGTTTCAAAAAGTAAATCACTAAATGCGTATTCAACTTTTTCAACTCCTATTTTATCATTTAAAATTAAATTTTCCATAGGAATTTTAACCATTTGCTTTCCATCACTTGATTTTGTTTCAATATATAATTTTATTGAATTTGTATCATTTTCATTAAATGTCTTATCTTCATTTTGTGATATATTATTTTTTTTGTTCTGCTCTATAGCTTTATTCATTAAAGAAACTATTGTATTAATTTGAATATTGCTGTTTTGATATGCTAAATATTCTTTATTTATTTGATTGACTTCTGTTTTCATCTTAGAATATTCTGCAAATTTAACAAAAACAATTGATGTTATTGTTATAACAGATATAATTACTAATATCAATATTTTTCTCATTTATTCCCTTTCATTATATTATATATATTTTTTTTTTGCAATATTTTTTTTATTCCAATTACTTCCTTTTATATTTAGCTTCATTCGACAAAATTGTTGTTATTGCATTTGATAAATTTACATTATTGTCTGATGGATAAAAATTCATATTGTTTATTCTGTTTTCAGCATTATAGCTTACTATTTCTATTTTATAATCTATTGTGTTTTTAGCATTTGGATAATCTTTTGACATATAATATCCGTTTTCTATAAGTAAATAATATGCTTCTTGATTATAATTTTGTAAGTCGTTTAATTGTGGTGCTCTGTCTCCGTTTAATTTCAAATTAACATGTACTATTCTTTGGTCATTTGGATCTTCTGGATTTAATGGATTCATAACCATTTTATTATTGTAGTTCCATGCAAAGTTTGCAACAGAAACTAAATCATGAATTTTTGCATAATTCTGATTTGTTAATTCATCATCTTTTACAACAGCTCCTATGAACCTTGTAAAATTTGCATTAAATGTTGCTACTTCAGAACTTACTTCTTTAGATTGATATGCTTCTGTAACTTTTGATGCAGAAGAAAACATTCTGACAGCAATAAACAATATTAACATAGCTACTAGAATTCCTGCACCTATTAATAGTGCTTTTGAAGCATTCTCCATATTATTTCCTTTCTATCTTACTCTACTGAATCTACTGGTACAAAAGTCATACAATAAATTCTACCTACATCGTTATAATCAACACCTGTACATTTAAACACATTTTTCTTAAATTCGCTAAATCCTTTTGAATCTGTTGTGGTTACTGTTGTGGTGATACCTGATTTTTTGGTTTTTACTTGGGTTGTGTTTCCATCAATAACAATTTCTTTTATTGTTTTTACAACATTCATATTATCTGCTGATAGTGAATACCATGTATTTGCTTTGAAAATTTCTCCTCTAGAGTCATCAACATCTCTTTTGATTAATGTGCTTATGCCATTTTGTACCTTATATGTTTCGGTGGTTACTGTTTTATATATATTGTTTTTTAGTTTAAACTTTATGTTTATTGAACTTCCTATTTCTGGATCATAGAATCCATCTATCTCTCCTCTATGAAACATTTGCTTTTCTAAGTTAGCTGATTTATTATTTGCATAAGCCAATCCTAGAACAGATATCAAATCTGTTCCATACATTGAGCTTTTTTCAAAAGCATTAAATTTCTTATTAAAATCAGTAGTTTGCTGTATTAATTCTTGTTGGCTTTTTGTTTCCTCTATAGAACTTATTCTATTAAAAACAAAAATGAATAAACTTATTAGTAATAATCCAATTAATAGTTCCCCAGCAAGTTTTAATGCTTCAGCTGCATTTTCCATTCTTTACTCCTTTTCTACATTTGTGAACTCATGTTTTTGAATGCTTCTGTCATACTTAACAAACCAATTACACACAATGGTGCAATTAAGTATCCAACAAACATTGATACCATTGGAGCAAAACCAACAACTTTTCCTATTAGTGATTTTCTTGATATCAATCTTTCATTTGAGTCTTTACGTTTTTCTTGATAATATGCTCTTTCTGTATCTAGCTCATCAAATGCTTGTCTAATTGGTATTTTTTCAACTGCTGATTGTAAACTTTCTACAATACGTATTAATTGTGGGAATGCTACATCATTTTTCAATTCCTCTAAAGCTTCCCATGGACCACTCTCAAAATTGTTTACACATTTTGAAATTGGTTCTCTAAATATATTAGAATATCTTTCTAGCCATTCCAATATCATTTCAACATTTACCCTCTCAATTTTCATAAGCATAAGGATAATTGTTTGGAACTGCATAACTTCATTTTCCATTTCCATTTGTCTCATGATTTTTTGGAACATTAACATCCAAATTGGTCCATAATATGCTATTGTTGCAATTCCAAATGAAATTAAAAATTCAAACCATTTCATATATTCATTTTGTAATGTTACTAAGTCTTCATGTACCCACTCTGCTGCTTCTTTTAATTCGTCATCTGTAGCTGATTTATAATAATCTTCTTTTGCTAAATCTTTTTGAATCATTTCAACAGTTACGCCTTTGTCAGATCTATATTTGTCCATATATTTGTTATGAACTTCAAGTTCTGCCATAGCCGATTTTTCTTGATCTGAATTCATATTACCTAATAAGTCGTAATCTGCTTTTGGTTCTTCATATATATACTCAATTGTAATGTTATGAAGTTCCCAAAACATAAACATTGATATGATAAATGCAACAATTGCAAACATACATCTATCTATATATAGCCATTCAATTTTCAGTTTTGTAGCTGATTCTTTCATTAGCTTGATTTTTAGTCTGTATTCTTTTGTTCCTTCTTTTGGAACAATTTTATCAATAAATTTCTTTATGTATTTTTTCTTATATAATTTTTGTTCCCATGGATTCTGCATGTCTCTTCCTGTATCAACACTACCATTATCTTTTAATTTTCTAACTAACATATAACATATGAATGTTACAACAATTAAAAGCATTTGAACAATAAATCCTGTTTTTCCATCATAAAATGATTTTGTAAAAGCAAACATTCCAACTGCCCATTTTTTTATAGGTTCCAAAAATAGTATTGGCAAAGCTGCAATTAATGCAAGTGATTGAAACACGTAGTCTAATTTTTCTCTTTTTAAAATCTCTATTTGCATTTCTTGAGTTATATTATTTAAGTTTTTCAAATATAATGATGCACCATCAGAGTCTTGTCTATCGCCAAATTCTTTTGTCAAATATGAAATTCCAGCAAACTCTTTTAAGAAACTATTTGGCGCTATATCATAATATTTCTCTAATTCCATTTCTGGATCATCAGAAATTAATATTTCATAAATTTTTTGTGCTTGTCTTGAAACGTCAAGCTCATCATTTTGAGCTACTTCATAAACTGCTTCTTCAACTAGATTGAATTCATGGTATGCGTGTCTCATTTCTGAGAACATATCAATTTGCTCTTTCAAAAGTTTATTATCTACTTTATCAACCATTCCACTTAGCAATGTTTCTGTAAAGAATAATTCAAATAGTAATAATGTTGCTAATAATACTACGTTATTTTTTGCAACTACTATAATAACAATTGTTAATGGAATAACAACAAGTATTGCTCTTGTCATCATTTGAGCAGTTTGCATTCTTGTTAAATATTCATCTTCTAGGTTTATAATTTCTAGTCTTCTTCTTATCTTTAAAATATATCTTCTTAAGAATGGTATTCTAACCAGTATAAGATATATTTTTTGATACATTATCTCTTTTGAGAATGACTTTGTTTTTGTACCATCAACTAGTGATGCAACAAACTTCGTATTCTTTTTATTAGTGAACTTATTTATTATTAAAAATGCTACTATTAAACCTCCAAATAGCGCTAGTGCTCCAATTATAAACTTTCCAAGCATTTCATTGGACATTGTTAGTTGCACCTCCTGTTATACTTTTTATTCTATAAATCTGTTGCTGGTTGGATATTATGTGATGGGCTAGCTTGTCTTGCTCTTGCTGCACCTTCAGTTGCTGTTGCTCCAATTGTTTGTGGTTTTATACCCCAATTCCTTTCTAGGAATTTATCAAATGCTATTTGATCATTATCGTCCATATTTTCTCTCATTCCTCTTATGTTTTCGTCAGAAATTGGATTTACCAAAACGTATGAATCATCAACGAATTCTAGAACATTTCTATATTTGTATATCTCTTTGTTTGTTGTTTTTGAGAAAAACATTGTTGCATTATCAAAGAATTTGTCAACTTTTCCTTCCATTGTTTTTTCTCTTCTATGGTCATATGTATATTCATTTTTCTCTTCTATTGGAATACATTCTGTTATTCTTTCTATGTAACGTCTACCTCTAAAGTCTTTAACCAAGTGAATATCAAAGTTCAAAACTTGAACAACCTGATCTTCGGCAACTTTTTCATCTGTGAATGTTCCAGCTCTTAACATTGAGTTTCTTAGGGCTGTTATTAAGTTTGGAAATGTTTTAGCGTGGTGAGTAAATAATGTAAATTTAGAAGCAACCTGTGCTGACTGAATCATCCAAGATGCTACGGGGTCAGTTGCAACCTCACCGATGATATTAACGGAACCATCAGTCTTTTTCTGAACGTCCAAACATTCCTGACCTGCGATTGTTTCTGTTTCACGCATTGAAAGGATATTTCTTGTTGGATATATCTTTCTTAAGTGCAACTCGAACGCAGTTTCAGTGATACGAAGGTTCATAGTTTCGTATATATTTTCTATCATTGCCATCAACATTGTTGTTTTTCCGGCAACCTTGCTCTCCTGTTAGAGCTATGATTCTTGCTCCTTTTACAAGGAATTTTAATAATTCTATTGTTTCTTCTTTTCCATCAAATTTTACAATTTGTTCTAGTGTAGCTCTCTTAACATCGAACTTTCTTACGAAGAAAGCCCATGTCTCAGACATACTTGGTCTAACAACAACGACACGAGAACCGTCTTTCATTTCATTGATTTTATAACCGTTTGTATCAGATAACTGACCTGGGTTATTATATTTATATATGTTTTGACATACTCTCTTTAATTCTGCTTCTGTTCCAAATGATAAGAATGCAAGTCTTATTGATTTACCTTGGAACATAATCCAGATACTATCGCAAGCACGTGGTACTTTTGCATCTGTAATTTGTGTTAAATAATCTGCATCTGTTTGTGCAACTTGGCTTAAGAAACTTTCTGGTAAACCAGATACACCACCAGATACACCATCTATGTTCATATCTCTAACTTCATCAATACTACTATATCCTTTGTATTTTTGATATATTCTTTGAACAACTATTTCAAGTTTATCATTGAATGATAATTTGAAGTTTTCTTTTTCATATATTTCACTAATTTCGTCTTCTGTTATAACATAACAAGGTTTTGATTCACCTTGAATATATTTTAAAACAGCTAGATTATATTTCTTTATCATTTCACCTAAAGCTTCATATCCAAAGCTTTTTTGATATTCGTGAATTATAACATCGAATTTATCTTGGCCTGTTAGTAATGATGGTATGTCAAAAGGAATTGCTTTTGAGATATTAGTTTCTGTAACACCATACTCTTTTGATAAAAGGTCATATATAAGTTCTTTGATGTATTTTTTATCATTTACATCGCCATATGTACACCCTTTTAAAGCCTTTTTTAATTCATATTTTTTATTTTTTCTTCTTTTTAATTCCTCTTCTGATAAACCAATATCATAAAGGTTTACTTTTGTAATTTCGTCAAGTCTTCTTTTTATAAAAGCAATCATTTTGTCTAATGTATATGTTTGATCATCTTGTTCTATAATATTTTCTGTTTCTGCTTTTTGATTTTGTTTTATTTTATATGCAATATAAAATAAAACTGCGAATATGACTAATATAATAAGTATTGCGTTAACCATTTCTAAAGAAACTCCTTTCTCATTTGCTATTCTTAGGTTCTAGCTTTTTATCCCATCATTAGTACTTCTTGTGCTTTAAATACAAGTCGATCTGCTGCATTTGCTACTTCATCTATAAATACTGCATTTCTATCATTACTACTTATTAAACTCTTTCTGAATTTTAAGAAGTAGTTTCCTATTTGTCCTTCATTTGCATTTTCAAAAAATAAAGTATTGTATGATACTGCAGGTATTTCTTTCTTTTCCCCTACATCTCTTGCAATATTCTTTTTTGTATATTTTGAATATCTATCATATCTCCCAATTAGTGGAAGAACTTTTCCTGATTTGAAAAGTGGATTTTCCATTTTCAATCTTACGTATTCATCTATATCTCTTTGTCTTTGTGTTAAATTATATACTATAACTTGTGAAAGATTTAATATATCATTTGTTGTTTGATCATCAAATCCTTTCGCAACGTCAACAAAAACATAATCATATTGTTGACCTGCAATTTTAACTAAGTCTTTATATGTTTGCTTTACACGTTGCTTATCCATTTCATCTTCAGGAGTATAACTTAATATTGCTTCAAGTCTTCCTTTATATATAACTTTTGAATAATCTGTTATAACTTCTCCAGATGTTTTTCCACTGGCTAGCAACTTTGACAATCCTTCTATTCCAGATCCTATATCAAGTTTTCCTTTGTTCAATAATTTTATTGTTTTTCTCGTTGAACTATCTTGTTCTGGAAAGAATGCATTTTTTATTGTTGGATCATTAAAGTTTGTATCAATTATTAGTATTCTTGTGTTGTTTTCAACAGCCATATGACATGCTATTGCTAACATTGATAATGTTTGTGCAGTCTCCCTTTTTGTACTGCTCCAAAAAGTTACAATTGGCATTTTTTTAAGCTCCTTTTTCTATTTTTCTTACTGCTCTTCTTATTTCTCCACCGCCGATTCCTTCTTCTTCTAGAATTCCTTCTGTTAAGAAGATTAATCCATCTTTATACTGTGCACTTAAATTTCTGAAATTTATTTTTGAAGTTCTTTGGTTTTCAATAATTACACTTTGGTCACCTCTATCAAATGGAAGATATATTTTTTCTTTTTCCCATTCAATATCACATGACATTGCAAGAAATTCTAGATATTCATCTTCTTCTTGTAACATATCTCTTGAAAATAATATTTTTGTTAATGTAATTTTTTGTTGTAATCCTGATAATGCTTCTATTCCTCTTTTTAACGAATACACATCAAAAGACGTTACAAAATAATTTTTTAGTGCCTCTTGAGCTCCAAAATTGCAATATCCTTCATATGTATCAACATCAAGTAGGCAATAATCATATGGAAATTCGTCTATTGTACTGTATCCTAGGTAGGCTCTAACTTCATCCATATCAGAAAAACCTACCGCTACATCTATCTCTTCAAATTCTGTTACATATGTTGTTGTTGGATGAATTACAGGAACTACATATTTTGCTTTTTGCATAATCGTTGAATCAATTATTAAAACTTTCTTCCCTAATACTGTCATTATTTTAGCAACATACAACAAGAAATCTGTCTTATCATATGCACCTATAAATGCAATTTTTTTCATTCGTTCCTCCAAATTTTATTAATATCCTAAATCTCCCATCAAAGCTTCTCTTGCTGCTTGAACTGTTGTTTTCTCAGTTGTGAATCCTTCTTTAACTTTATCTGTTTTTTCATCTTCTGTATATTTTGATAATACTGATTCGATATATTTTCTTATATCCATTACATCTTTGTTTGCATCATCAATAAGAGATTTATCATAATCTGTAAAGCTGTTGGCTTGTATTAAACTTGCTACCGTACTATTTGGCACATATGTCGCATTTAATTCTACTTGTGCAGCATCAACATATTGTGATGCATATAATTTTGTTCCATCAACTATGTATGATTCAATTATTGCTTCATTTAATAAAAGCATTTGGCTCTCTGCTAATTTCAACCATATTGTATTAGTATTAGCATCTTGTACTTTTACTTTTGATAATACGACAAAGTCCGCACTTGTTGGATAAGCTATACGTATATCTATATAATCTCCTGCATTTAATTTTGATGGTAATGAAATCATTGTATATTCACCCATTCTAAATGTACCAGCCTCGTTACTTTTCTCAACCATATCTGTTGTTAAAACTGTATTTTTTGATAAATCTAATTTAGCTGTCATTTGATATTCATCGCTATTTTCATCCTTATACAATTTATCTAGATTAGCTTGTGTTATTGCATTATCAGGAACTTGTTGAGCTGGTACTGATATTAGGGCGAACTTCTGATCAGCATCTTCTGACGCTGTTAGTATCTCATCTTTTTGAACATCTTGTGTAACTGCATATACTTGTACTAATGCAACCTCATTTTCTTTTTGTATTTTTACTATTTCTTCTTTTAATCCTTTTACTCTCATATATAGTAGTGCTACTACTACAGCTGCAATAATTACAGCTACTAGAAATCCAAAAAGAAAAGAATTCCTAATTTTTCTTTGCATTGGGTTCATTGCCATTTTTATATTCCTCCTTATTTATGCTTTCGCACATAATACTTTACTTTATATCATTTAAAAACTCTTGATAATATTGTACAACTTTATCGTATTTTAGTAAATAATATCGATAAATGTAATCCAAAAAAAATAGTTTTGTAATATTTTTGTAACTTTAAATATTGATATATTTTTGAAAGGTTTCTCTAACTCCTTCTTCGTTATTTGTTCCTACTTCAACATTTGCCACTTCTTTAATTGTTGGTGTGCTATTTCCCATTGCAACGCCTAGTCCTGCTTCTTCAATCATTTCTTTATCATTAATATTGTCTCCTATTGCTACAACTTCACTTCTATCAATATTTTTTTCTTTCATTATATATTCTAAAGCTGTCCATTTATTTACGTTTTTATTTGTTATTTCTGTATAGCAATATTCTACTAAAACTTCTTCTGTACCTGATTTTATTATTTTTTTCGACATATGAGCTACATCTAAAACATCAATATCATTTATTGTTCTTAGTTTTTTTATTATACTTGCAAAAACGATTTGGCTTTGATCACAGACAGTTACTTTTAAATATTTTTGATCATTTGATTTTAGAATATAATCATATACATCGGTTAAAATATTTATATTCGTTCTTTTTTCTTCTTGTTTATGTGTGTTTTCACTATAATAAAATAATGTATTGTAATTTAATGATTTTGTTAAAACTTCATTTTCTGTATATATATTATAGTAAATACTGTTTTCTTCGCATATTTTTACAATATTTAACACTTGTTCTTTGCTTAAAAATTTATCATAAACTACTTCTTTTTTATACATATCATATACTATTGCACCATTTCCTGAAATCAAATAATGATTTGCTTGCAATTCATTTGCTAAATCTTCTACTGAACTAATTGGTCTTCCTGACGCGAGAACTACTTCAATTCCATTTTCAATTGCTTTTTTTATTTCTTCTTTTGTGTTTTCTGAAACTTCTCCATAGGAATTTAGTAATGTTCCGTCTAAATCAATTGCTACTAACTTATACATACATAATTCTCCTTTTTTCTTGTAAATTCTTTTCATATTATAACATTACCACTTTTTTTTTCAAATATTTTGCATAAAAATTTCCAGTTTATTTTTTGTTTTTTTACATACTATATATATTGAAGAAACATTCAAAAGTTTTTTCAATATAATAATTAGACCTTGGAGGTGAATACAATGACAAATAACAGTAATAGAAAGTTAGTTCCAGAAGCTATGGATTCTTTAGAAAAATTCAAATATGAAGTTGCAAACGAAGTTGGTGTTAATTTAAAGAATGGTTATAATGGAAATATTTCAGCTAGAGATGCAGGAAAAATAGGTGGTAACATGGTTAAGAAAATGATTCAACAAGCTGAAAATTCAATGATTAACAAATAGTTTTAGTTTTAAATAGTCATAAGTTTTATTTAAGTTAGAATTTATGAATGTTTGAAAATCAGAAAACAGGCAATTAGATTTGATATGAACCAAAATTATTAAACTTAAATTTACTAATGATGGTTCTCTCGAAACATAAAATTGTCTGTTTTTTGATTTTTTATTTATTTTATGGTATAATTTTTATGTATACAAATTTTAGAAAGGAGACTTACTTTATGAAAAAAGAAATCATGGTAAAGGACATTTTGGAAAACTTGGAGCGGGAGGTTTTAAAATCTTCAGATGCAAACTTTGAGTTTGCGGTGAGATATTATCTTGGTTATAGTACAAAGCACGAGTTCGAACGTTCTCACTTTTTCGACGAATTTGCGTGTGAACCGCAGATTCAGCAGCCTTTAATCAGGTTATATAACCTGGTTGGTTACTGTGAATTCAAGAAGAAAATCCTTGAACTCAGCAAATCAGTAACAATCAAGTTGCTGAACGACAAGAATACACCGTATCCTCTGCTGGCACAGCTCACAGAATTCGTACCTAGTGACTACTGTGAAGAGCTGGCGCGAAAGAATAAGTTTTCACATCACTATCTATTCATCGTTGCTTTCAAGAGTCTGGATTCATGTTTTATGGTACCGCGAGATTCCAGAAACATCTCTGGATGGAATATGAAACGTTGTCGTCAATGGATGCGCAAATTTTCAAATCCGTCCGAAGAAATTCTGAACATCTTAAGTGATCCGGCAGAAGCGTTGAAAGTCAATGTCGACGACAATTGGCTTGTCAATGAACTGGTTTCAAGTCTCTAACAGTTAAAATCCCCGGCCGTGAGTTTTCACGGCTGGGGTATTTTTATGTAATATTATTTTTTGTTCGAAAATTCATGCAAACATTTCTAAAATCAATTTCTAGTTTGAACAAATGATATTTACTTAGAGAAAGATGCTTATTCTTTCATTGATGTATTCTTAATAACACTGTAATAAATATTATATCTTTTCTCTTCTATATATTATATTTTTCTCTTTTTTCATATTTTGTATGTAATAATTCATGAGCTTTGTGACTTCCTGGTTTTTCTAGATAATCTTTATATATCTTTCTTACTATTGGATTTTCATGTGATTTTCTTATTGTGCTTTTTTCATCAATTGCGTATAAACTATCTGCTCTTAATTTCCTTATATCTTTTTCTGAACGTTCTTTTGAACTTTTTATTGGTTGACCTCCACCCATTACGCATCCGCCTGGACATGCCATGATTTCAATAAATTGATATTCAGACTTTCCTGATTTTATTTCTTCTAATATTTCTTGTGCATTTTTTAATCCGCTAACTGCAGCTATTTTTATTTCTTTTCCAGCAATATTTATTACTGCTTTTTTTATTCCATCTCCACCTCTAACTTGTTCAAAATCTATTTTTTCTAGGTCTTTTCCTGTTAAAGCATCTTGCGCAGTTCTTAGAGCTGCTTCCATTACTCCACCTGTTGTTCCAAATATTGCAGCAGCACCTGTTGCTTCTCCCATTGGGCTATCAAAATTTGTATCTTCTAATTTTGTAAATTCGATATTGGCTTGTTTTATCATTCTTGCTAATTCTCTTGTTGTAATTACATTATCAACATTGTACATTCCATCGTTTTGTAATTCTTTTCTTTGTCTTTCAAACTTTTTGGCGATGCATGGCATTACGGAAACAACATAAATTTTATTTGGATCTATTCCTTCTTTTTCTGCATAGTATGATTTAACAATTGCTCCGAACATTTCGTGAGGTGATTTGCAAGTTGATAGATGAGGTATTAATTCTGGATAATTCATTTCCATATACTTAACCCAACCTGGACTACATGATGTAATCATTGGAAATACTCCGCTTTCTGAAAATCTTTCTATAAATTCATTTGCTTCTTCCATTATTGTTATGTCTGCGCCAGTATTTGTGTCAAATACTTTGTTAAACCCTAATCTTTTTAATGCTGTTACCATTTTTCCTGTAACGTTTGTTCCAACATCCATTTGAAATTCTTCTCCTAGTGCTACTCTTACAGCTGGTGCTGTTTGCACTACAACGAATGTATCTGGATCTTTTAATTTTACCCATACATCATTTATTGTTTCTTTTTCGTGAAGAGCTCCTGTTGGACAACTTTGAATACATTGTCCACAAAATGTACAGTTAACATCATTTAAACTATGATCTCCAACTGTTGATATACAAGATTCAAAGCCTCTATTTATGCAATCAATTGCTCCTATTCCTTGAACCTTTTTGCAAGCTGATATGCATCTTCTACAAAGTATACATTTTTCAAAATCTCTTACAATTGAAGGTGATAAGTCATCTATTTTATGTTTAGTTTTTTCACCTTCAAATTCTACATTAAGCACATTAAACTTTGTAGCTAATTTTTGCAACTCACAATTTCCAGAACGTGTACATGTTAAGCAATCTTTTGAGTGATTTGAAATTATTAAATCTAATATTACGTGTCTTGCTTCTAATACATTTGGTGTATGTGTGTGCACTACCATTCCTTCTTCAACAGTTTGTATGCAAGATGTTGCAAAGCCTCTTCTACCTTCAACTTCGACAACACAAATTCTACAATCTCCAACTTCATTTATATCTTTCAAAAAGCAAAGTGTTGGAATGTCGATTCCAGCTTTTTTTGCTGCTTGTAATATTGTAGTTCCTTTTTTTACTTTTACTTCTTGCCCATCTATTTTTAGTTTTACAAATTCATTTTCCACTATTTTTTTCTCCTTTCAAATTAGAATTTGAAAAATCAATTTCCTATCGCTTTAAATGGGCAACTTGTTATACAAGTTCCGCACTTAATACATTTATCTTGATTTATTGTTCTAGTTTCTCTTGCTTCTCCTTCAATTGCTCCAACAGGACAATTTCTTTGACATAGTCCACATCCCTTACACTTTTCTGCATTAATAGTTATGTTAGACATTGACTTGCATTCTAATGCTCTACATTCTTTTTGAATTGCGTGCTCTCTAAATTCTTCTCTAAAATATTTAAGTGTACTTATAACTGGATTCGGTGCACTTTGTCCTAAACCGCATATGCTTGCTTTTTGAATATTTACAGCTAATTTTTCTAATTTATAAATATCTAATTCACTACCTTCTCCATCGCATAATTTTGTTAGTAGCTCTAGCATTCTTTTTGTTCCTATTCTACAAGGTGTGCATTTTCCACAGCTTTCGCTTACTGTAAATTCTAAATAAAATTTAGCTAAGCATACCATACATTTTGTATCATCCATTACTATTAATCCACCTGAACCCATCATTGAGCCGATTTCTTTTAATGATTCATAATCAATTGGTGTATCTAAATGTTCTTTGGGTATACATCCACCTGATGGTCCACCTGTTTGAGCTGCTTTAAATTCTCTTCCATTTGGAATTCCGCCACCTATGTCATATACTATTTCTCTTAATGTTGTTCCCATTGGTACTTCAACAAGACCTATATTATTTACATTTCCACCTAGTGCAAATACTTTTGTTCCTTTAGAGGTTTCTGTTCCTATTGATGAATACCATTCTGCTCCTTTTAATATTATTTGTGCAATATTTGCATATGTTTCAACATTATTTATTAATGTTGGTTTTCCCCATAATCCGCTTTGTGCTGGATATGGCGGTTTTACTCTTGGTTGACCTCTTTTACCTTCTATTGATTCTAGTAATGCTGTTTCTTCTCCACATACAAATGCTCCAGCGCCTAATCTTATATCAACATCAAAATCAAACTTTGTGCCAAAAATATTTTTTCCTAATATTCCGTATTCTCTTGCTTGATCTATTGCAACTTGAAATCTATGTACTGCTATTGGATATTCTGCTCTAACATATATATACCCTTGATTTGCACCTATCGCATATGCTGCTATTGCCATTGCTTCTAAAACTGAATGTGGATCTCCTTCCAGAATACTTCTATCCATGAAAGCTCCTGGGTCCCCTTCATCTGCATTACATACAACATATTTTTGCGTGCTTTCTGAATTTCTCGTAAGCTCCCATTTCTTTCCTGTTGGGAATCCAGCGCCACCACGTCCTCTTAAACCTGATTTTTTTATTATTTCGATTACTTCTTCTGGAGTCATTTCTATTAAAACTCTTTCTAAAGCTTTGTATCCGTCAAATGCAATATATTCATCAATTTCTTCTGGATTAATTACTCCACAATTTTTTAATGCAATTCTTTTTTGCTTTTTGTAAAAACTTAATTCATCTAATTTTTGTACTTTAGTGCCATCAATATCTTTACACAATAGTCTTTCAACCACTTCTCCATTTTGAATGTGTTTTTCAATTATCTCTTCACAATCTTCTGGCTTTACCATTGCATAAAATGTATCTTCTGGTCTTATTATTACAATTGGTCCTTTTGCACATAGTCCAAAACAACCTGTTTGTATAACTCTTACGTTTTCTATATTTTTCTCTTTTAAAATTTTCCTAAATCTTTTCAAAATCTCTGGTGATTTTGATGATGTACATCCTGTACCATGACATACTAATATATGTTTTTCTCTTGTATCTGATTTTGTATTTACACGTAAATCTAACTCCGCTCTTTTCTCTTTTCTAATTTGATTAATTTCTTCTATAGTTTTCATATTCTCATTCCTTTCTGAGAGTTTTCTTATTTATAATTATTCTGTTTCTTTAATTTTATCAATTATTTCATCTAGCATTTTTACTGTTGCTTTTCCATGTACTTCGTTATTTACTGTAAATACTGGTGCTAAACCACATGCTCCAACACATCTTGTTGCTTCAATCGAGAACATTCCATCTTCTGTTGTTTCTCCTTCTTCAATTTTTAGTTTTTCTTTTAGTCTGTCTAAGATTTTTTGTGATCCTTTAACATAGCATGCTGTTCCAAGACATACTGCTATATGATACTTTCCTTTTGGTTTTAAAGTAAATCTGGAATAAAAAGTTATTACTCCATAGATTTCTGCCATTGGCATATTTAAATATTCTGAAATTTCTTTTTGTGCTTTCATCGGAATATATCCTGATTTTTCTTGAATATCGTTTAATATTTTTATTAAATTGCTCTTGTCTTTAGAATATTTTTCTAAAATTTCTTTGTATGTGCCTTGGCATTTGCATTGATTAGTTTCCATAGGTACCTCCTATTTATATTTTTAATTTCTTCCGTGCACAGTGTACTATATTATATTTTTTTTAACTTTTCCATAATAACACATAGAACAAAAGTGGACTATTTATGATATTTGCACTGATTATAACATTTTTAAGTCCGTGTCTTTGTTTGCGCGCGAAATTTGCTCTGTAAATTTCTGTGCATTGTTATTTTTATATAATAGGAAGTTTGGAGAATTTTCTATTATATAAAAATAAGTTAGCTTGATTATATCAAACTAACTTATTTTATTTCAACCTTTATTATTATTTTATTATGCTTCTGGTTCTGCTATTCCAAAATTTCTTCCATCTTTTAATTTATAAATTACATTTACTTTTCCAGTATCAACATCTATGTATGCTAAGAATGTTTGTGTTGGTCTTTCTTCTAATTTTAATTTTGCATCTTCAATAGACATTGGTTTTATTTCATAATATGTTGTTTTTATAACTTCACCGTCTATTGATTCTTCATGTTCTTGCATGTTTTCTTTTACTCTTAATGTTTCATCTTTGTTGATTCTTTCTTTTTTAGTTTTTGCTTTTCTAATTTGTCTTTCTAATATGTCCATGTCTTCATCTATTGATGCATATAAGTCTTTGTTTTCTGTTACTGCTCTAAATGTTTCACCTTTGTATGATGCACTTATTTCAGCTATTTGTAATTCTCTTTCAATTCTAATCATAGCTTGTACATCTAGTTCGTCTGTTTCAAAGTATTTCTCTAATCTTCCTAATTTTTTCTCTATGTAGTCTTTTATTGCCTCTGTAGCTTTTAAATCTTTTCCTGTAATTTTTATATTCATTTTAATCACTCCTTCTTTAGTTTCGTAATTTCATTATATATGTTGTTCGCTAAATTGTCAATCTTCTTATTTTTTAACATTGCATAAACTTTTTGTGGGAAACACCACCTTTGGTATTTTATTATCCATACA
>USQZ01000027.1 GCA_900556975.1 uncultured Clostridium sp.
AAAAGAAAAAGACTGTTAAACAAAATATTTTTAGATACTTTGTCAACAGTCTGAAGAACCGCCATACTTATGTATGACGGTTCTTCTATGAAAATACTTTTACAGGGTTACGTAGAGCATGTCTACAGTTACTGTTCTATCGTAGAATGGTCCTCTGTCGTAGTAGTGGAGAAGGGTTTCTTCACCTTTTTGTAAACTATAACCGAAATCGTCCTGAACAATAGAGAGTTCTTCTGGTAAAATAACACGATAGTAATAGCTGTCTTCTTCTCGGATAATCTCAATATTCAGCTTTTTATAGATTTCTGCGAGGTATTCTTCCTTATCATAGATTTTGCAATATTTTTTTGGTACTGCATTTCTAAAGGAGATAGGAAGTAATTTTTGGTTATCTGTAAGTGCATTCATTGCATTGTTACCAGCTTCAATTGCTGTATCAATACTAGCGCCTGACATTGCAGTTGCAAGTGTCATCATGCCACTTATCTTGTTAACTTCTTGTTTCGGTGTTGGATTCTTTGCTCGAAGGTAAGCTTTGTAGTGTTCTTTAAAACTGTCTTCATATTCATAAGAATCTTTGTCGTAAAATTCTAAGAAGAATTTTATTCTTTCTTCGTTTAATGGAATGCAATCTATTGCATATCCACTACGCATAACAGCGATTTGCCAAAATTTTAATCCAGTTTTAGTTGTCGGATCAACTTGCTCAAGAGCGGATTCAGTAAAACACTGGATATTTTTTGGATCGTCTGCAATCAATGCAGAAAGAAAATTACTTGTTAATATATCTTTCGGAATATATTGCATTATAGGTGTAGGATTCTTACTGCATAAGTTGAAGTAGTATTTCGGGGTACGATATTTGGGTGGAGTTGCATTCAGAAACTTATCGATGTCATGATGATTTATTGCAAAACATCTAGCTTCTAAAGTGTAGACTTCCTGTGTTAAAACTTCTTTTTTCCTCTTGCAAATTGAATAAAACCAGTCATTTGTGTCGTGTGATCTGCCATAAAGACATCCATCCATTGTTTTAAAGAGTGCACATGCAACCATTTCTTCATCAATGTATTCGAGTGGCATAATTTCAAAATCATTGAACTGATAATGTAATGCCGAAGAATTGGTTTCGATGTGATCTTTAAAGAAATCCTTATTGAATTTTTCAGGATGTTCTTTAACATAGTTGACTACGTCAACTAAGCCACTTGAAAGTGCATGCAAAAAGAATTCTCGAGTTCGATATTTTTCAGGAACGTCGCTAAATTTAATTTGCTTATGCCGTATGGCGCATACATAGTGACTTGGTGTCAATTTTTGCTTTTGAGGTTTACCATCCCAATAGTAAATAGGGGTGGTGTCTTTAGTACCTCTTGAATACCCTTTTTCTTTGAAGATTTTTTGTAGACTTAAGTAAGCCTGTGTGTAAGTTATTTCCATTTTAGTCCTCCTTTTGATTTGGTTGTTTGGAGGACTAGCTAGCCCTCCAAAAGATTGTAGAGCTACCTACAAAATAATAAATTTACATGATATCCAGAATTTAATCTACTTTATGATTTCTTTGAGTAAAGGTAACGTTTGTGTAGTGTTTCAAATGCATTCTTATACTCTGTAGATGATTCATCATAAAGTGATAAGAAGAATTCTACTCGTTCATCATTTAAAGGCATGTATCTTATCTGATATGCATCGCAATATAAAGCGACTTGCCATATTTTTAAAGTGCCTTTTCCTTTCACTTTTAATTCTCGTTCGAGAGCTGATTGGCTAAATGCTTGAACGTTCATGTTGTCATTCAGTAAAGTAAGTAAGAATTCATCTGTTAATATGTTATCTGGAATATCTTCCATTACCGGTGTGTTATTACATTGGCAGAGTGCGAAGTAATATTCAGGCGTTTGGTATTGAGTAGGTGTAATGTTCAAAAACTGATTTTCTCCGTTTATTTTTCTTCCAAAACATCTTGCTCCCATAATGTATAAATCTTGGGTTAAAATATCTGGCTTTCTTTTCTTCACAGAATAAAACCAGTCTGAATGGTCACCTCTCCGTTCGATTGGTCGGTTGTTAATAGCTGTGAACATTGCACACATAACCATTTCTTCATCAATATAGCTAAGAGGCATATATTCGAAATCGTTATCTTTAAAGTGCAGTGCATATGGCTCTGTTACAATATGGTCTTTGAAAAACTGTTTGTCAAAATCTGATATGTTGTTTTTTACATATTCAACTAAATCAGAATTGGCACCAGACAAAGCATGCAGGAAAAATTCCCTTGTTCGATATTCTTTGGGAATATCTTCGAATTTGATTTTTCCGTATTCAATAGCACCAACATAGTGACCAACTGTTACTCTGGGTAAAATTTCCCGTGTTCGATACTCTTTGGAAAATTGAATTTCTTCAAACTCAATAGTACGACCAACTGTTGTTTGTGATAAAAGTTCGTGAATGTCATCTACTACATAAATAGGTAAATCATCGACAATTCCCATCGAGTAACCTCTTTGAATAAACTTTTCTTTTAATCTCCGGTAAGCTGGTAAATTTGTTACTTTCATGTGTTATGTCCTCCTTTTTGAATGATGGTTAATAAAGTCAAATAGAGGACATATAGCCCTCCAAATTATTGTAGGACTACTTATAAAAATAAGACCCATACCGTAATTATAACATACTTTACATAATGTTGTAAATAATGCATGTCGATTGATATAATAGTAATAATCATAGAATAAATCAAACGCCTAGATAGGTTCCTATAATAATATAGAATCTACCTAGGCGTTTGTGGTTTTGCTTAAAACTCCCAGTTGATGGTGAACTCACATTTATCGTTGTCGTAATCGTGACCACCATAACGGAACCGTATTGAGTTCAAAGACATTATGTTGAGATCATGTAAGATGTCTTTGATAAAGTTATCAGCTTTTTCAATGTTTTCAGGTCCGAAAGTGTCACTTTCAATGTTACAATCACGTGGTGAAAGTGTGATTGTTATGGGTCGGAAGGAAATACTGCAGTATGGTGTAAAGTGTTTGGTATCAATCACATCGGATCGTTTTAATTGCTTTACAATTGAAAGTGCTTGATCAGCTTTAGCTTTACTCCAGAAATCCATTTGTAGAATTCCCCTTTGTAAATTATCCGAAAATTTTGGGAGACTTTCAAGTGTTGCATTGAAAATTTGTAATAGTGTCATAAGGAACCTCCTTGTATTACTTGGAGGTATTACCCTCCAAGATTTGAAAAACCCCTTTGGGTAACTAAAAGTATCTATGCATTATTGTAGCATACTTTACATAATATCACAAGTTTTTAATTTATACCGCATAAATTCACTGAACTTCTAGAAATAAATTATTATATAGTATATAATTTGTGAGAAAGATATAAAGAAAGAAGAAAATAGTATATGCATATAAATGATAAAGATTATGAAGAGATAGGTTTAACTGCTATTGTTACATCATATCCAAGAATATTTACGGATATACCTTATGAAAAAGAAATTTATGAATGGTTAAGTAATCACTGCAATGAAGAAGTTACTTTAAATAAAATGTTGGCACCTGAAATTGAAGCTAGGTATAAATTGACGAATAAATTACTTGATAATTCTGGCATAAAGCAGGTTTTAGAACTTGCTGCAGGTTATAGTTCAAGAGGGCTTATTTATTCACAAAAGAGATATAATTATGTTGAAATGGATTTAGAAAATGTAAGTCAGAATAAAATAAGTATCATTCAAGCAATTGAAAAGAATATTCCAGAATCATTAAATATAGTTAGTGGAAATGCATTAAGATGTGATGATTACGCTAAATGTGATGAATATTTTGAAAAAGATAAACCAGTAGCGGTAATAAATGAAGGATTATTAAGATATCTGACTTTTGATGAAAAAAGGATTGTTGCAGAAAATATTTATTCATTTTTAAAAGAACATGATGGAGTATGGATTACTTGTGATGTAACGCCAAAGAAATTTGTACAAACTCAGGAAAAAGCATTACCAAAGTTTAATACAAATTTAAATAAAATAACGTCTAGAAATAATTTAAATGATAGGTTTGAGAATATAGAGCATATAAAGGATTTTTTCGGAAAGATTGGATTTGAGGTTATTGAAATACATAAATTTAGCGAGATGACAAAAGATTTATATTCAGTTAAACATTATGGTATTATAAATACAGATATAGAACAGTCGTTGGAGGCTGCAATAGTTGCTGTAATGAAGGTTAAAGATGAGTGAAATATGAAGGATGAAAAATCTCAGTGTTGATTAATTGCATTATAGAAAAGAATTAATGCAATAAAAGAGTATAATAAAAATATACGTGATTATTAATTCTAAATTTTAGAAATTAGTTAAAAAATCATTGACATTTTTAGACTTTCATAATAAAATAAGAATAGCTAAAAATGATTAAAGTTCTGTGAAAGTCATGTAGTTAGAAAGAGATGCAATGGAAGAAGGCATCTCTTTTGTTTTTAGATAAAAATAAAGGGATAGCAAATGGAAGTTGCTATCCCTTTAGGATTAGTTATGTACTAATCTTTGCTCTGATTATTCTTTGAAGTAGTTTTATCTACTTGTTGTTTCTTTTCAGATTCAATAAGCATTTCCACTAACTTCAAGATTAGTTCTGCATTGGTCATATAGTGTCACCCCCTTCAAAAAGTATTTCCTTTAAGAAAAGGATGATTATATAATATAATCATTTACCATAAATTACAAGTAAATATATAAAAATATTAAAATTTAATTAAGTTTATAAAATTTATTAAAATAAAAGTTATGTGTGGGATTATATAAAAAACTTACGAACAATTAGGTTCGTAAGTTTTTTTGGTGGAGCGGGTAGCGGGAATTGAACCCGCGCTATCAGGTCGGAAGCATGACATTCTACCACTAAATTATACCCGCGTTTCGTTTATATTATAATATATTTATTTAAGTTTGACAATCATATTGAAGAAATTTCTTGGGTGCTTACGGGCCTTGAAAATGTTGATTTATATTGATATTCGTGATGAAATATTAAAATTAAAATTTTAATATTTGAAGCCTCGGATTTTATTGATCCGGGGCTTCGGTTTCGTATTATGAAATAGTAATGTTTTCTAATACTAACTGACCGTTGACGAAAACCTTGTCTACGGTGCAATTTGCGTAACTTCCATTGTGCAGCTTTTTATGTGCGTATTCTTTGGCTGCTTCAGGTGAAAGTTGTTTTGGAGTTAAAAATGTGACTTCGTTGATCCGGTTTTTAAAGTTCTGCTTCATAGTCTGAAATCTCCTTTCAAATTGCTGATAAATTATAGGTTACGTGGTGATATTATATCATGTTTACATAAATAAAGTCAATTGCAATCTTTTGAGAATAGTGATGAGAAAATAAAAAAGCTTATGATTTTTATCATAAGCTTTTTTATGGAGCAGGTAGCGGGAATCGAACCCGCATAGCCAGCTTGGAAGGCTGGAATTCTACCATTGAACTACACCTGCATATTTCCTCCTGACAAGTATAGATTATAAAGTAGGAAAACATTTTTGTCAATAGAATTTTTGAAAAAATTAAAAAAAAATAATGTTAAAGGCGCGATCTATTAAAATCGCGCCTTTTCCTGAGTGTTTTGTTTTTACTCAAGATTACAGTTACTTATGATTGTTAATCCATAAGGAGTCAGTTGCTTATTGTTTGAATGATTAGTTGCAAAGATTACTGGGTCGTTTGCGTATTGCTCGGGAACAAGGATAGCCTGAGTTTGACCAGTAATGTTTACTGAAATCAAAATTCTTTTATCTTTCCATGTCCGCTCGTACATAACTATGTCGTTTGTTACAGTAATGAATCTGAAGTTTGCATTACTGAGCGGCAGTGAGTTATGGATTTTTCCTAATGTTCTGTAGAAACGCATTAATTTTTTATCTCTCCGTCCCCATGGATAGGTTTTCCGGTTCCATGGATCTTTGTAGCCATAGAGGCCAACGTCGTCACCATAGAAAATACACGGATTTCCGGGGAGAAAGTAGAGAATGGATAATGCTGCTTTCAAAAGCTCTCTACCTTTTTTGTAATCTGCACGTGAAAATGCTGCATCGTTTGCATTTTGCCAGTTTCGATCTTTTCCACCAATGTCCCAAGTCCATTCATAACCATTGTGCAAGAAACCATTTCCAACTAGTGTGGTGATAGCTCGTGGAATGTCATGAGTGGAAAGTGAGTTCATTGTTGATAACAGAGCTTCTCTTGGATAATCGGCACAGATTTCATTGATGTTATTACGCAAACAGTAGGCATCTCTGAAACGCACGTACTTTAAGATTGCATTTGTAAATGGGTAGTTCATTACGCTACTGAGGGATGTGCCAAGCAGATAATTTCTGTTGCCATTATTTTTTCTAATAGCGTTTTCCCAAACTTCGCCAAGAATAAATGCATCTTTTTTGTAATGTTTTGCACAGTCAACGAGCATTGTGAGGAAATAATCTGGAAGTTCATCTGCTACATCTAACCGTAATCCATCGATTCCCCATTTGGTAAACCAGGTATCAATTACACCGCCATCTCCAAATAAAAAGTTCTGCCATTCTTTACAGTCTGGGTTACAAACTGGAAGATTTCCAAAGCCCCACCAGTACTGGAAGTGATTGAACTGATCTCTTTTGTACCATTCAAAATATTTAGAGTCTCTACCGCTAATTGCACCTTTTTCAGGAAATGTTGAAAGCCTGTTGAAATAAATGCTGTCATCTCCTGTATGGTTGAAAACGGTATCGATGATAACCTTCATTCCAAGTGCATGAGCTCTTTGACATAAGTTTTTCATGTCTTCTGCTGAACCAAGATATGGATCGATGCTGAGATAGTCAGCTGTGTCATATCTGTGATTAGACTGGCTTCTGCAAATGGGGGAAAGGTATATGATCTTGACTCCTAATTTCTTGATGTACTTTAAGTGATTTGTAATTCCTTTCAGGTTACCGCAGAAAAAGTCGGTGTTTGTAATTTCACCTCTTTCGTTTGGCATCCAGTCGGGAATGTTGTTCCAGTTCTTGTGAATGGTTCTACGTGGCATTTCAAAAACTGGTACACTCTCGTCGCGAGCAAATCTGTCGACCATGATATGAAACATGATTGCGCCTTTTGCCCATTCAGGAACCAGGAATGTGTTGTCAGTAACTGTGAATTGCATCCAAGGCAAATCTAATGTTGTTAAAGATAAGCCTTCTTCGTAATTCGTTTTTAAATAATATATTTTTCTGTTAAGAGTAATTCTAAAACAGTAAAAATATAGTCCAGTACCAAAGTTAAAATGGATAAAATCACTAATGAAAGTGCTTATACCATTTTTTGAATTAGTATACTTTAATGTAAATTCTTCTTTTGCTGAACTATGGTACTTCTGCAGAATTACAGTTACATCTTCAGCATATCCTAAGTCATCTGAGAGTCGTACTATGAACCGATAAGCCTTTTCTTTAGAAATCTCGTTTAATTCGGAAACCCGAATTTTTGAGTCTAAACTAACATACATAATAAAGCCCTCCTTAAAATGTGCTGTAAACAATAAAGTTACATAAGCTAATTTTAAAAGCGCTATAAAAAAATGTCAATAGGGGATTACAAATTTCGACAAAAAGTTTGGTATATATTTTTTATGTTGGAAGGCTTGTGATATATGTGTATAAATTTATTTACAATTAGGCGAATTTATAATAAAATAGTTATGTTATTAATGAAAAATGAATTGAGGAATTTTAATGAAAAAAATAATATCAAATTCAGAAGAAGAGACAAAATTAATTGGTAGAAAATTTGCAAAAGATTTGAAAAAGGGCGATGTTATAGTTCTTACAGGTGATTTGGGTTCTGGTAAGACTAAATTTACTGAGGGGGTTTTGCAATTTTTCGGTTTAGAAAATGAGATTTCAAGTCCTACATTTAACATTGTTAATGAATATGTGAATAGGGACGTGAATGTTTATCATTTTGATGTTTATAGATTAGAAGATGAAGATGAATTTTATGCTATAGGTGGAGAAGAGTATTTCGAAAAGGGAATTTGCTTAGTTGAGTGGGGTGAAATGATTGAGTCTGCTTTACCTAATAAATATATTCAAATTAGTTTTAGTAGAAATCTTGAAGATGAAAATGTAAGAGAAATAGTGATTGAAGAAATTAATAAATAAGGAAGCGATTTTATGAAGAATTTAGTTACAGATACTTCTAGTAGTGTCTGCAGTGTTGGTTTATTTGAAGATGATAAATTAATTGTGAAAAATGAGTTGGATAATGGAAAGACTCATTCAGAAAATTTTATGCCATTGGTTGAGAAGACTTTAAATGATGCTAATATGAAATTGGATGATTTAGATTATATTACGGTTGTTGTTGGACCTGGTTCTTTTACTGGAATTAGAATTGGTGTTGCTAGTTGTAAAGCAATGGCTGAGGTAAAGAATTTAAAGGTTGTTCCAATTATTTCTTTAGATTTATTGGCAACAAATGAGATTGAAAAAAGTAAAGTTATTTGTTCAATGATTGATGCTAGAAATAATCAGGTGTATTGTGGAATTTATGATGAGAATATAAATAAATTAGAGGAATATTTGGCTGATGATATTGAGAATGTGTTGGTGGTTTTAGAAAAATATGATGATATTTCATTTGTTGGTGATGGAACTGTTTTACATAGAGAAAGAATAAGTGAAAAACTAGCAGATAAAAATATTAAATTTTCTGAAAACAATAAACAAAATGCAGAAAGCTTGGGGATAATTGCTTACAAAAAGATTAATGAAAATGAGTTTGTTGATGCTGATTCAGTTGTACCAGTGTATTTGAGAAAATCACAAGCTGAAAGGATGAAAGATGCAAAGAAAAATTCTTAAAATGCAGGAGCAACATTTAGAAATATTAGCTCAAGATTTAAATGAATATGATGATTTTTGGAATGAGAAAATTTTAAAAGATGAATTCTACAATGAAAATTCTGAGTATTTTGTTATTTGTGAAGATGAGATTGTGTGCGGGTTTGCTGGATTATGGTTCAATATTGATGAAGCTCATATTATGAATATTGCTGTTAGAAAAGATTTTAGAAAAAAGGGAATTGGATCTGAATTATTAAATTTTTTAATTGATGAAGCAAAATCAAAGAAAAAGATGTGTATTACTTTAGAGGTTAGTGATGATAATGTTCCTGCGATTGAGTTATATAAAAAATTTGAATTTGAGATACTTGGAAGAAGGAAAAAATATTATAACAATGTTAATGATGCGATTATTATGACAAAAAGTTTTTAGATATGAAAACTAAAAAGAATTTTTTGGGAAATAATAATTGTATGTACTTGCATAAAAAATGTGTATGATATAAAATTTGTTTGTAAAAAATACATAAGAAAAAGAGTAAAAATTGGAGGAAAAACTTACGAATGAGAAAAGTAAATGAATTAAGTTATAAAGATTTAAAAGATGTATGCAATCCTAATATGTTTAAGTTTGATAAAATTAAGGAAGTTGCTGATACAACTAACTTAGTTTATGGTCAAGATAGAGGAATTAAAGCGCTAGAGTTTGGTGTTAATGTTGATTTGAAGGGATATAATTTATATCTTGAAGGTCCAACAGGTGTCGGAAAAACAATGTATACTAAAAAGTTTTTGCAAACGAGAGCTGCAAAAGAAAAGGTACCAAATGACTGGTGCTATATTTATAATTTTAATGATCCAAATGAACCTATAGCTGTTTCTTTGCCAGCTGGTCAAGGAAAAGTATTCCAAGAAACAATGGATGCATTTATTAGAAATATTAGAAAAGATATAAAGAAAACTTTTAATAATGATGAGTTTGAAAAAGAGAAAAAACTTATAAAACAAGAATTTGAAGAGAAGAAAGATTCTATTTTGGTTAAGTTAAATGATAAGACTTTGAAACATGGATTCCAAGTTAAGTCTGCTCAAAATGGAATTTATATGATGCCTGTTTATGAGGGAAAAACTATTGAAGAAGAGGAGTATGAAAAATTACCTTTAGAAATAAAAAGTGAATTTGAATCAAAATCACAAGTTGTTCAAGAGATGATTTTTGATACTTTGTCTGAATTGAAAATTATAGAGAACAAAGCTGATAAAAAAATAGAAGAGTGGAAAGCGAATATAGCATTACTTACAGTAAATATTCATGTTAATAATGTTAAAGCAAATTATAAGAGAAATAAAAAGATTAATAATTTCTTGGATAATGTTAAAAAAGATATTTTGAAAAATATTAATGCTTTTATGAATACAGAAAATGAGAATGATAATAAGCAACAACTTCCACCTCAAGTTAGAGCAATGCAAAATAATGAGCCTTGGTTAAATTATAGAGTAAATTTATTTGTGGATAATAGCAACTTAGAAGGTGCTCCAGTTATAATGGATTCAAATTATACTTTCCAAAACATTTTTGGAAAATTAGAATATGAGAATCAATATGGAATAATGAAAACTGATTTTACAATGTTGAAACCAGGTTTATTACAAAAAGCGAATGGTGGTTATATTATTTTCCAAGCAAAGGATTTATTATCAAATCCACAATGTTATGAAAATTTGAAAAAAGTTTTGCTTGTTAAAGAAGTTAGCAGTGAAAATAATATGGAACAACGTTCTTCAATGATGCTTGTTTCTTTAAAACCAGAGCCAATTCCTTTAGATTTAAAGGTTATAATGATTGGTAATTCTGAGATTTATCATACATTATTATCAATGGATGATGATTTTAGAAAATTGTTTAAGATTAAAGTTGAGTTTGAAGAGGATGCTCCAAAAACAGATGAAAATATTGCTAAACTTGTTAAGTTTGTTAGAAGTTATTGCGAGCAAGAAGATTTATTAGATGTTGATAAAGAGGCAATGGCAAGAATTGTTGAGTATGCATCAAAATTATCAGGCGATAAAGAAAAATTATCTACACAGTTTAGTGAGATAGGTCAGATAGTTGGTGAGGCTTCAACTTGGGCTAAGCTAGATAAATCTAAAATAGTAACTCAAAAGTATGTTCAAAAAGCTTTTGATGAGAGAATTGAAAGAATTAAAAAGTATGATACAAAGTATTCACAAATGATTAAAGAAGGTGCTTTGCTTATAAACACAGAAGGTTATAAAGTCGGACAAATTAATGGTTTAACTGTTATAACAATTGGTGATTATTCTTTTGGAAAACCTTCTAAAATTACTGCAAATACTTATATTGGTAGACAAGGAATTGTGAATATTGAAAGAGAAGTTCAAATGTCAGGTTCAACTCATTCAAAAGGTGTTATGATTTTGACTGGATACTTAGGTGAACTTTTTGCACAAGATAAAGCTTTATCATTAAATGCTAGTATTTGTTTCGAACAATTATATGGCGGAGTTGATGGAGATAGTGCATCTAGTACAGAGGCATATGCTATTCTTTCAAGTTTATCTGAAATGCCTATAAATCAATCAATTGCTGTTACAGGTTCTGTAAATCAAAAAGGTGAAATTCAACCAATTGGTGGTGTTAATGAAAAGATAGAAGGATTTTTCCAAATTTGCAAGATGAGAGGTTTAAATGGTGAGCATGGAGTTATTATTCCAATACAGAATGTTAGGAACTTGCATTTGAATGATGAAGTTGTAGACGCTGTTAAAAATGGATTGTTCCATATTTATGCTATTAGTACTATTGATGAAGGAATTGAAATTTTAACAGGTGTTCCAGCTGGTAAGAAAGACAAGTATGGTAAATTTCCAGCAGGTACAATTAATTACTTAGCAAATGAGAAGTTAACTAAATATGCACAATATGTTGAAAAAAAATAAGAATATGTAAATGAAAATTTGTTGAAAAAAGACGTTGTTGCTATAAAATTGCAATGACGTTTTTTGTATTTTATATATGAATAATTGAGATATTATAAATGTTTGCTTTTGTTATATAATAGAAAGTCCTCTGAACTTTCTATTATATAACATTAACAATGTACAGAAATTTGCTTTGCAAATTTCGCGCACGAACAAATACGCGGACTTAAAAAGTTAAAATAAATGCGAATGTTATTAATGTCCGCTTTTGTTCTTTTTATTATAGAAAAAAGTTAATGAATATGATATAGTATTATTGCATTTAATTTGAACGTAATTAATGAAGAAAAATATAGTTTAGGAGGTATTATTTTGAAGAATGCTGAAATGGAAATTGAAAGATTAAAAGAGATTTCTAAAAATGTTCGTATGGACATAATTGAAGAAGTGTATTCTGCACAGTCAGGTCATCCAGGTGGGGCTTTATCATGTGCTGATATTTTAACTGTTTTATATTTTAATCAAATGAATATTAATCCTAATAGAAAAGATGACGAAAATAGAGATAGATTTGTATTGTCAAAAGGACATGCTTCTCCAGCTTTATATGCTGTTTTAGCTGAGAGAGGATATTTTTCAAAAGATGAATTAAAGAATTTTAGAAAATATGGAGCTATGTTACAAGGACATCCTGATATGAAGCATATTCCCGGTGTTGATATGACAGCTGGTTCTTTAGGTCAAGGATTATCTGTTGCAAATGGGATGGCTCTTGCTTCTAAAATGGATAGAAAAGGATTTAGGGTTTATTGTTTAGTTGGAGATGGTGAGATTGAAGAAGGACAAATTTGGGAAGCAGCAATGGCGTCAGCTCATTATAAATTAGATAATTTATGTTTGATTGTGGATAATAATAATTTGCAGATCGATGGAAAAGTTTCTGATGTAATGAGCGTATATCCTTTAAAAGAAAAGTTTGAAGCTTTTGGATTTGAAGTTTATGAAGTTGACGGACATAATATTGATGAACTTATAATGACTTTCCAAAAAGCTAATACTATTAAAGGAAAGCCAACAGCAATAATTGCAAAAACTATAAAAGGTAAAGGAGTTTCTTTTATGGAAAATCAAGCTGGCTGGCATGGTAAGGCTCCAAATGAAGATGAATATAAATTAGCTATAGAGGAATTAAAAAAATAGGAGGTTCTTAATATGAAAGAAGAAAAGAAAGCAACACGTCAAAGCTATGGAGAAGCTTTATTGGAATTAGGAAAATCTAATAAAAATGTTGTTGTACTAGATGCTGATTTAGCTGGTGCAACTAAGAGTGGAATTTTTCAAAAAGAATTTCCTAATAGATTTTTTGATATGGGAATTGCAGAACAAAATATGATGGCTACTGCAGCTGGAATGGCTACTTGTGGCAAAATTCCTTTTGCAAGTACTTTTGCTGTATTTGCTACTGGAAGGGCATATGATCAAATAAGAAATAGCATATGCTATCCAAATTTAAATGTTAAAATTTGTGGAAGCCATGCAGGAGTTACAGTTGGAGAAGATGGAGCAACTCATCAAATGCTTGAAGATATTAATATAATGAAGTGTTTACCAAATATGAAAGTTATTTGTCCATCTGATGATGTTCAAACAAAATGGGCTGTTAAGAAAATGGCGAAAATTGTCGGACCTTGTTATATTAGAACATGTAGATTAGCATCAAATATTATATATGAAGAAAATCAAGAATTTGAACTAGGAAAAGCTGTTCAATTGGGTGATGGAAATGATGCCACTGTTTTTGCAACTGGAATTTGCGTTTCAGAAGCATTAAAAGCAATGGAAATTTTAAAAGAAAAAAATATAAATATTAGAGTTGTAGATATGTTTTCGTTAAAGCCTATTGACAGGGATATTATAATAAAAAGTGCAAAGGAAACAAAGAATCTTATTTCTGTTGAAGATCACAGTGTTATTGGTGGATTAGGAAGTATAATTGCTGATGTGCTTTCTGAAGAATATCCATCAAAACTAGTTAAAATGGGGGTAAAAGATAGATTCGGAGAATCTGGAAAAGCAACTGTTTTAATGGAGAAATTTGAAATAGATTCTACAGCAATTGTTAAAATGGTTGAAAAACTAATGGAGAAATAAAATGAATTTAGAAAATGCAATAGATAAATTTAGAAATTATGCACAACAATTTAAAGTTACCGATAATAAAGTTAATATTAAAGTAACGCATACAATGGGAGTGGTTAAAGCTTCAGAATATATTGCTAGAAAATTAGATTTAACAGAAGAAGACGTAGAACTTGCAGAGTTGATTGGCTTACTTCATGATATTGGTAGGTTTGAGCAAGCTGTAAGATATGATAATTATGATGATTATGATACTCTTGATCATGCTGAATTAGGAGTGGAAATTTTATTTAAAGATGATTTTATTAGAGAATTTATTGATACTGATAAATATGACAATATTATAAAAGAAGCAATTAGAAATCATAATAAATATGAAATTGAGGATGGCTTAGATGAAAGAGAATTATTATTTGCAAAAATAATTAGAGATGCTGATAAGACTGATAATTTTGAAGTTAAGCAGTATCAAGACTTTGAATCTTTGTTTAAGGCTAGTGAGCAAGAGGTCCAAGAGGAAAAAATTACTGATGATATATGGAATGTGTTTTTGCAAGAGAAAACAATAATATCTTCACAGAGAATAACTAATATGGATAAATGGCTTTCATATCTTGCTTGGGTGTATGATTATAATTTTGCACCTAGTTTGCAATATTTGAAAGAAAATGATTGCATAAATAAAGTTATAGATAGAATAGATTATAAAGATGAAACAACAAAAGAACGAATGGAATGTGCTAGAGAAAAGCTTAATAGATATATTAATGAAAAACTAGCTAATAACTAGTTTTTTGGAGGGATGTACATGGAAATAAAAGAAACAGTAGAACAACTAAACAGATCAAACGCTTATATTGAAAGAAAGAAATATGCAGAGGCTGATAAGATTTTGGACAAACTTTTAAAAGAAATAGAGCCTGTTGAAATTGATAATCATGGCAGAGTTTTAGATTTTACAAATAGATTGGAATTCTTTTTGTATTGTCATATGGATAGGAAGATTAATATTTCATGGAGCAGAAACTTTTTATCTGATATTTATTTACAAAAAGGTATAATATTATTTGAGAATAAAAGTTTCAAAGAGGCGATTAATTTCTTTGAAAAAGCTTTGAAATGGAATCCAGCAAGTATGCATATTTATAATGAGATACTTGAAGCTTGTATTGGAATGAGAGATTACACAAAGTTTGATCATTATTTCCAAAAAGCTATTAAATATGCGGTACGTCCATTTGATTTAGCAATGCTTTATAAAAAGCTTGGATATGTTTGGATTGAGAAAGGACAAGATGAAATAGCTTATAATTTGTTTTTATATAGTAAGTTGTTTTTCCCAAGAAAAGAAGCTGATACAGAAATTGCTTTTTTGGAGAAGAGATTTGGAACTAAGCTTAAATATTATCCTGATTTAGGAACTATTGAATATTTAAAAAGAAAAGATTTATTATATAAGAGACCTGATTATATAATTCCTGCATATACTTCTTTAATAAAGGCTATGCAAGATATAATGATTAAAGAAGAATTTCAAACAAGAGAAAATTATTTATTGTTAATAGATTATTATCATGGGTTATATTTCCATAATCCAGGTGGCTTGATTCACTCAGCATTACTTGCTGTTCAAAGGGAGTATGAACTTAAATTCCCTGTTACGAAGGAGGAGAAATAATGGGATTTTTTGTTGAAAGAGAAGATTGTACTAATGGAAGAATTATAAAAACTGGAGACAATGTCAGAGTGGTTGAAACTGATGAAAGAGGTTTTGTAATTGCTATATTAGGTGATGAATATATGGTAAGCGTTAATGGTGATGTTAGAAATTATTTTGAAGATGAAATAGCATGGATTGATGCTTAAGATGTAGTAAAGGAAAAGGATTTTTATGAATAGTAAAGACGGTATAATTGGTTTAGCAGTAGGGGATGCTATGGGTGTTCCAATTGAATTTATGTCAAGAGATAAGCTTATGGATAATCCAGTAACGCAAATGCTGGATAGAGGAAGCCATAATCAGCCAAAAGGAACTTGGTCTGATGACACTTCTTTAACTCTTGCAACAATGGATTCGATAATTCACTGCTTTGGAATTTCTACAGAAGATATGGGAAATAGATTTGTTAATTGGATGGAAAAGGCAGAGTATACTGCAACAGGTGAAAGGTTTGATATAGGAAGGACTACATTGATTGCTCTTGCTAAATTTGAAAAAGAAGGACATCCTTTTGAGAGCGGTTCTACGGCAGAGGATAGTAATGGGAATGGTTCTTTAATGAGAATGCTTCCAATTGCTTATTATTGTTATAGTGCACATTTGCAACCAAATGATATATTAGATGTTGTGAAAAAAGTATCATATATAACACATGCTCATGAGGTAAGCGTACTAGGATGTTATATTTATGTTATGTATGCTATAAAATTGCTTGAGAAAAAATCTAAATTTGATGCGTACAGAGAAATACAACAGCTTAGTTATTCTAGATTTTCTAGGAGTTCAATAGAATTATATAATAGAATTTTGAAGAAAAATATTAGAGAAATGCCATTGGAATCTATTAGATCAACAGGTTATATTGTTGATACATTAGAGGCTACGTTATGGGTTTTTATGAATACAGAAAATTATAATCAAGCAGTTATTGGTGCAATTAATTTAGGTGACGATACAGACACAATAGGTGCATGTACAGGTGGACTTGCTGGATTATTCTATGGCTTGAAGTCAATTAATCCTGAGTGGAGAATTGATTTAAAAAGATATATTTATATTAGAAATATGTGTGATGAGTTTGATAAAGCCTTACGTTCGAGTAGTAAAAAGTTTGATAAACCTGAGCCTGTATATGGCAATGAAGAACATATTGTAAAAATTATTTTAGGTGATATTACAAAATTAAATGTTGATGCATATGTGAATTCTGCTAATAATTCACTATTAGGTGGAGAAGGTGTGGATGGTGCAATACATAGAGCTGCTGGACTAGAGTTATTGAATAAGTGTAAAGAGTTAAAGGGATGCAAAACGGGTGAGGCTAAGATTACACATGGATATAATTCAAAAGCTGATTATATAATTCATACAGTTGCGCCCAAATGGTATGATTCACCTAATATAGATAAGGAAAAAGTTTTAAGACAATGCTATGAAAATTCATTGGAATTGGCGGTTGATTTTGGATGCAAGAGAATTGCTTTTCCTTGCTTAGGAATGGGTGTATATGGTTGTCCGGTTGAAATTGGTGGTAAGATTGCAATTGATTTTGCAATTGCTGAAGCAAGAAAGAAATTTCCTGAAATTGAGTCAATATACTTGATTTGTTATGAAATGTCTGCTTATGAATTTTATATGAAGTATTTTAAAGAAAAACTTGAAGAGAAAAAATAAAGAATAATATAGATAAAATTGTTGTATTTTAAGGTTAGTTTAACTTGACATGATATAATGATTTTATCTATATTTTTTTGTATATAAAATAACGATATTTAATTCAAAAAGAATATTATATTTAATTTCTTGAGTGACGCGCAGTTTGAAAGTTTTTACCTAGCTGACTAAACAAAGTTTAGTCAGCGGTAAAATTTTTTAGCAAGGAACGAAAAAATTAAATATAATATTCTGCTTGCATACAATAATAGAATTTTTCAATTTTTTCTATTGCAAATATAGTCTATTATTGGTATTATTATGTGGTAAAGAAGCAAATTTAGTCAAATTATGAGGAGATAAAAATGATTGAATTTAAAAATGTAAGTAAAGTTTATGATACTGGAACAGAAGCGGTTCATAATGCTAATTTTAAAATAGATAAAGGTGAATTCGTTTTCTTAGTTGGTTCATCTGGTTCAGGTAAATCAACATTAATAAAATTAATTTTGAAAGAAGAAGAACCTACAAAAGGTAATATAATAATTAATGGAAAAGATACAACTTTTTTGAAACCTAAAAGAGTACCTTTTCTAAGAAGAAGTATGGGAGTTGTTTTCCAGGATTTCAGATTGTTACCTGACAAAACAGTTTATGAAAATGTAGCATTTGCTATGTATATTGTAAAAGCTACGCCAAGACATATAAAAAGACAGGTCCCTATGGTTTTATCTTTAGTAGGACTTAGCGCTAAAGCAAAAATGTATCCTAATGAGTTATCTGGTGGTGAGCAACAAAGAGTTGCACTTGCAAGAGCTTTAGTTAATAATCCATCAATGATTATTGCTGACGAGCCTACAGGAAACTTGGATCCAGATACAGCATGGGAAATTATGAATCTATTAAATGACATTAATTTAAGAGGAACTACAGTTGTTATGGCAACGCATGCTAAGAATATAGTTGATGAGATGAATAAAAGAGTTATTCATATTGATAAAGGAAACATAATCAGCGATAGAAAAGGCGGATATGAAGAAGTTTAAAATAAAAAGATAAAAGGTGATTGAAAGTGAGATATAATATTTTAACGTATCACATTGGTGAAGGAATTAGAAATTTATTTAAAAATAAAAAATCAACAATTGCTTCTTTGTGTATTATGATGGCAACTATGCTTATGTTTGGTATATTTTTTATAATAGGTGAAAACATTAATCATATAATGAAGACAATAGAAGAAGATCAAGGAATGCAAGTTTTCATAATTGATGAAGCAAGTAGTAAGGAAGTTCAAGAAGTTAGAGATATGATAAGTGGTATAGATGGTGTTGCTTCTGCTACAATATATACTAAACAAGATGCTTTAGATGAAATGAAAGTTAGATTAAAAAACAATCAAGATGTTCTTGCAGGATATGATGAAGACAATAATATTTTCCCAGATTCAGTTATTGTAAAATTAACAGATTTACAAAAGAGTGCGGAAGTTCAAGAAAAAATAAAAAATATAGAAATTGACGGAAAAAAATATGTTGATCCAGATATAAGAAGTAGTGATAAAACAATAAATGCTTTAATTAACATAGCAAACGGTATAAAAATTATTACTGGTGTTTTACTTGTATTGTTAATTGCAATTTCAATATTTATTATTTCAAATACAATAAAATTAACAGTTCACGCAAGAAGAAAAGAAATTTCAATTATGAAATATGTTGGTGCAACTAATTCATTTATTCGTTGGCCATTTATAGTTGAAGGTATTATTATAGGAATAATATCTGCATTACTTACAATTTTAATTATATATGGTGGCTACACAGTTGTTGTTACTAAGATTTTAAATGTATTTAATAGTATAAATGTTACTGTGTCACTACTTACATTTGCAGACATGTATAAAATAATTTTAGTTGTATATATGGTTTTAGGAATTGGAATTGGTGCATTAGGAAGTAGTATTTCTATGAGGAAATATTTGGAGGTTTAGAGTTTAATTGAAAAAGATTAAATTTAAAATTGTTGTAATAGTTGTGGCTATATTTGCAATTTTAGCTTTATATCCCAAAAAGGTTTCATCAGATTATGTATCAAATTTGCGTGATCAACAAGCAAATTTACAAAGTCAGCTTGAAGCTTCAAATGCACAAGTTGAAATAATTCAATCTGATGTTTCTGAATTAGTTAATGAAGTGGCACAATTAAATGAACAAATAACTTCACAGCAATTAGAGGTTCAATTATTGCAAACACAGAAAAAAGAATTACAAACCAAAATAGAAGAAACAGAAAATGATTTAAATAAAGCGATTGAAGATTATAATAAACAAAAAACTCAATTAGAAACTAGATTAGTAGCTTCATATAAAGCGGGGAATACAACTTATTTGGATTTGTTATTACAATCAAGTTCGTTGTCAGAATTTATTTCTAATTATTATATGATTTCAAAAATTGTTGAGTCTGATCAATTATTATTAACTCAGATTGAAGAAGAAAAAAAGCAATTAGAGTTGTCAAAGTTAGAATTAAAAAAGCAAAAAAAACAATTGTCAGAAACAACGGAAGAGAGTGAAAATAAAGCAGTTGCATTAGAGAATATGATAGTTATAAAAAATAATTATATTAGTCAATTATCTGCAGAGGAAGCTAAATATGCAAATGACATTATTACAATGCAAACAGAAATAAAAAAGGTTGAAGCTGAAATTTTAACAGCTGCTACATTAAATATCGGTTATGATTATGTCGGTGGTGAGATGGCTTGGCCTGTACCGGGACATACAATAATTACATCAAACTTTGGAATGAGAACACACCCTATTACAGGTGTATATAAATTACACACAGGTGTTGATATATCAGCATCAATAGGTGATACGTTTATTGCAGCTAATGATGGTGTAGTTGCTAAAGCTGAATATAACACTGCATATGGAAATATGGTTTTAATTAATCATGGTGGTGGAGTTTCAACATTATATGCTCATGGTTCTCAGATAATGGTTCAAGTAGGACAAGAGGTAAAAAGAGGTGATGAGGTTTTAAAAGTTGGAAGTACAGGATATTCAACAGGACCACATGCACATTTTGAGGTAAGGATTAATGGACAATATGTTGATCCTATGCCATATATTACTACGAAGAATAATTAATGTAATTGGGAGGAATTTATATTGAAACACATAAGAAACAAGAAAATTGTAGCTGTTTTGATTAGTATTTTAATTGTTACGATTTTGGGAAATATTTTAGTTAGTTTTGCTGCAACTTCTTCGGCGGATTTGGAAAAAGAACGAAAAGCGAATGAGAGCAAAATAAACGAAGCGAAAGATGAGCAAAATGAAGTTAGAACGAAAATGACAGCGATTCAAAAAGAAGTTGAAGAATTGAACGCAAAAATTGCAAGTTATGAAAATGAGATTGATGATTTAACATCACAAATTGATGAAACGTCTGCAAATATTGATACAATGACTCAAGAACTTACTCAAAAAGAGAAAGAACTTGAGGAAAAAGAAGAATTACTAAAGAAAAGATTAGTTGCTTCTTATAAAGCAGGAAGTACATCTTATTTAGATGTTTTATTGAGTTCAGGAAGTTTAACAAGCTTTTTATCTAATTATTATTTAATAGAACAATTAGCTGAATCAGATCAAAAATTGATTGATACAATTACAACTACAAAAAATCAAGTTGCCGAAGCTAAAGTACAATTAGAAGAAAATAAAAAATCTTTAGAAGATGCTAGAGAATTACAAGAAAATAAAAAGAAAGCTTTAGATGTTAATAAGAGTGAAAAAAATGAAAAGGTTGCTCAGCTAAGTGATGAAGATAAAAAATTGCAACAACAAATAGAAGATATGCAATCGCAAGATTCTGCAATTAGAGCTGCAATTAAAAAGGCACAAGTTGCCGAAGAGGCTGCAAAAAAAGCAGCTGAAGCTAATAAAAATAATGGAAATAAAAACAATGGTAATAATAGTTCAAGTCCTTCATCAAATCCAGGAGGATTCATATATCCGGTCCCATCTGCATATGCTAAAATAACTACAGGTTTATATTATTCTAATGGTTCTTATCATGGTGGAGTTGATTTCGGATCTGGAGGAATTGCAGGTCAACCAGTATATGCTGTTAAATCTGGTAAAGTTATACTTGCACTTGCATTAACAACAAGTTATGGAAATTATGTAGTAATTGATCATCATGATGGTACATATACTTTATATGCTCATGGTCAAGCAGGTTCAATTTGTGTTTCACCTGGTCAAAGTGTTTCACAAGGACAGCAAATTATGAAAGTTGGAAGTACTGGAAATTCAACAGGAGCACATTTGCATTTTGAAGTAAGAGTAAGTCCAGGTGGATATAACAACCGTGTAAGTCCTTTAAAGTATTTACCATAATAAATTATGATATAGACAGGGCGTTTTTAATAGCGCCCTAATTTCTATAGTAAAAAGTTCTTTGAGCTTCTGATTATAGAAATTAATAATGCACAGAAATTTGCTTTGCAAATTTTGCGCACGAACAAAAACGTGGTCTTAAAAATGTTATAATAAGTACAAATATTATAAATAGTCCGCTTTTGTTTTTTACAACATATGGAGGTAGAAAATAGTTATGAATGAAGAAGACAAGAAGTATAATGTAAGAGTTAAAGTTATCGTGGCTGTAATGATTACGTTTATAATTACATTATGTGGGACAGTAGTAGTGTATGATAAATACTTATCATACAAGGGATTAATTATAAAAGATTATGAATCATCTGGTGATATAGCTAATGATATTAATCTTTTAAAAACAGTAATTGAGAAAAAGTACAAAGGTGAAATTGATGATAGCAAATTAGAGCAAGCTGCATTAAAAGGATATATAGAAGGATTAGGAGACGAGTATACAGAGTTTTTAACACAAGATGAATGGGATGATTTAGATTCTTCTTTATCTGATTTTGTGGGAATTGGCGTGTATATGTCTCAATTAAAAAATTCAAGTGATGCTGTAATTATTGGAGTAATTGATGATGATACACCTGCAGGAAAGGCTGGAATTCAAGCTGGAGATATAATAAAAGAAGTTGATGGTGAAGATGTTTCTGGAAAAGGAACGGAATATGTTTCTTCAAAAGTTAAAGGTAAAGAAGGAACGAAAGTTAGTATGAAAGTTTTACGTGGCGATCAAGAAATTGAATTTACAATGACACGTGAACAAGTTAAAGTTTATAAAATTAAGCACGAGATGCTAGAAAATAATATTGGATATATTGATTTTGATTCATTTACAGATACAAGTGCTGATGAATTTAAGGAAGCATATAATGATTTAAAAAATAATGGTGCAACATCTTTAATAGTCGATTTGAGAAATAATACAGGTGGATATGTGAAATCTGCTTTAGAGATTGCTGATTTATTTGTTGACTCAGGAAAAACTTTATTAATAACAGAAGATAAAGATGGAAATAAAACTGTTCAAAAATCATCAAATGGAAAAACAATTGATATGCCAGTTGTTGTATTAGTAAATGAATATACGGCTAGTGCATCTGAAATTTTAACTGGAATTTTTAAAGATTATGGAATTGCTAAAGTTGTAGGAACTAAAACATATGGAAAAGGTGTTATTCAAGAGGTATATCCTGATGTATTAGGTACTGAGATTGGTGGCGCTTTAAAAGTTACTGTTTCAGAATATTTTACTCCAAATGAAAATAAAATTAACAAAATTGGAATAACTCCTGATGTAGAAATTGAATTAAATGAAGATGATTCAGTGAAGATAACTAAAGAGAATGATGCTCAGTTACAAAAAGCAATTGAATTATTAAAATAATATGATGTGGATATTAACAATTAAAATGTTAGTATCCATTTTTTGGGGAAGTGGAAGATTTTTAAGTGTTATGTTATATAAAGATGACAATTTTATTAGAATTTTTATATGAATTTGATAAAATAATTTATTTTTTAATGTAAAAAATAAAAAAATGTAGCTTTTCTAATACTTGAAAATAGGCACTTTTAGAATTGAGAATAAAAAAATCAAAAAAAGTTTCAAAAAAATGTTGACAAGAGAAACAAAATCTAGTATACTAGGTCTTGTCAGCGAGATACTGATAAAGAAATGGTCGCTTAGCTCAGCTGGGAGAGCATCTGCCTTACAAGCAGGAGGTCATAGGTTCGAACCCTATAGCGACCACCATTTTATGGCCCGGTAGTTCAGTTGGTTAGAACGCTAGCCTGTCACGCTAGAGGTCGACG
>USQZ01000028.1 GCA_900556975.1 uncultured Clostridium sp.
GGATTCGAAGGTGGTCAAACACCATTATATAGAAGATTACCAAAAAGAGGATTCAATAATATTCACGCTAAAAATTACACAGAAGTAACATTAACAATGTTAAACAAATCAACTGTTAACGATGTAACAGCAGAAACATTATTAGCTGATGGAATAATCGGAAAAGTAAATGATGGAATCGTAGTATTGGCAACAGGAAAATTAGAGAAAAAATTAAATGTTAAAGCTACAAGATTTACTGCAAAAGCAAAAGAAGAAATTGAAGCTTTAGGCGGAAAGGCTGAGGTGATTTAATTGTTTAAAACAATCAAAAATGCATTTAAGACACCTGACGTAAGAAAGAGAATATTATATACATTACTATTAATAGTAATATTTAGACTAGGATGTTATATTACAGTACCAGGAGTAAACAGTATAACATTAAATGAAACAATGAGCTCAAATAATGGAGTTGCAGGATTAATAGATATGATTTCCGGAGGAGCTTTCTCAAGATTCTCAGTATTTGCAATGTCAATTAGTCCATACATTACAGCTTCAATTGTAATACAATTATTAGGTATGATAATACCATCTTTAGAGAGATTAACTAAAGAAGGCGGAGAAGAAGGAAGAAAGAAAATTAACAGATACACAAAAATATTAACATTAGTTTTAGCTTTAATAGAAGCTATAGGTGTATTTGTTTCTTACAAATCTTCTGGAATATTTATAAACACAAACTTCTCTACAGCAGCTTTAGTAGTAATATCTCTAGTAGCAGGAACATCAATATTAATGTGGCTAGGAGATGAAATTACAAACAAAGGAATTGGAAATGGAATTTCAATGATAATATTCATTGGTATTATTTCAGGATTACCAAGTTTTGTAACAACATTATGGAATTTAATGTTCACAAGTAATGGATTTAGTACAACAGGATTATTGATGGCAATAGGAATGTTAATAGGTGCTATAATCTTAGTAGCAGGAGTTGTATTTATACAACAAGCTGAAAGAAGAGTACCAGTACAATATTCTAAAAAAGTAGTTGGAAGAAAAATGGTAGGAGCACAAAATACTCATATTCCATTAAAACTTGCAATGGCAGGAGTTATGCCAATAATATTTGCATCATCATTCTTAACATTTCCAGCAATGATTTTACAAATATTTATAAAAGATATAACTACTCAAACTGGATTCTGGGCAGGAGTATATAAATTTTCAATAGCTACATCATCTTCAAGTGTAGGTATTGGATATAGTATAGCAAATGCTTTAGTATACTTAGTATTAATTATGGCATTTACATTTTTCTATACTTATGCAACATTCAATCCAGCAGAAGTATCAAACAACATTAAACAAAATGGTGGATTTATACCAGGAATAAGAGCAGGAAAACCAACAACAGATTATTTAACATCAATAATAACAAAACTAACATGGTTTGGTGGGTTCTTCTTAGCAGTAATAGCAATATTACCAATGTTACTAAGATTCACTGGATTAAATATAGCATTTGGTGGTACATCAATATTAATCGTTGTAGGTGTAGCATTAGAAACAATTCAACAATTAGAATCACTATTAGTAATGAGACACTATAAAGGATTTCTAGAATAGAGTATAACATTGTGGGGAGATATGCATTTTGTATATCACCCTATAATGGTTTTTATAATGTTTATTTTATTATACTTTTTAAAAATTATGTATATACTAATAAAGTAGATATTATAAAGATTATTATAAATAATCTAAAAAAATTGTCAGATAAAATTTTGAAAAAATTTTGGATGACGATGATGGAATGGAGAGATTTTAATGATTATTATTATGTTAGGAGCACCAGGAACAGGGAAAGGAACTGTTGCCGGAATGCTACAAGAAAAACTTGGAATCAAACAAGTATCAACAGGAGACATATTTAGAAAAAATATGAAAGAACAAACAGAACTAGGAAAATTAGCAGAACAATATATATCAAAAGGTCAACTAGTACCAGATGATGTTACAATAAAAATAGTAGAAGACAGATTAAACGAACCAGATGTACAAAATGGAATAATATTGGACGGATTCCCAAGAACAGTAAAACAAGCAGAAGCATTAGATAAAATATTAGAAGAAAAAGGAAAAAAAGTTGATAAAGTAATCAATTTAACAACACCTGAAGAAGAAATAATAGAAAGAATTGTTAATAGAAGAGTATGTTCAAATCAAGAATGTAAAGCAGTGTACAATATTGTTTTACATCCACCAAAAGTAGAAGGAATATGTGACAAATGTGGTTCAGAATTAGTAACAAGAAAAGATGATACAGAAGAAACAGTAAAAGCAAGATTAAAAAGTTATTTTGAACAAACAAGTCCATTAGTAGATTACTACGAAAAACAAGGAACTTTAGAAACAGAAGTTGTAAGTAAAACTGTTAATAAATTAGGAAAAGATGTAGCAGAAGAAGTTGCAGCAGAATTGGGACAATAGGGACAGACACAAAATGTCTCAAACAAATGTCGAAAAAAGTCAAATTTAAAATTAAATTATAAGAATGTAATAAAAAAGGAGACGACCTAAATTGGTAACAATAAAATCAAAAAGAGAAATTGAATTAATGAGAGAAGCTGGGAAAGTTGTAGCAGAAGTATATGATGAACTAGAAAAACACATGAAACCAGGAATAACAACATTAGAATTAGATCAAATTGCAGAACAAACTATGAGAAAATTAGGAGCAGAACCTGCAGAAAAAGGATATGACCCAGGAATAAAAGGAGTTCCTAAATTTCCAGCATCAATATGTGTATCAATAAATGACGAAGTTATACACGGAATCCCATCTAAATATAGAAAGTTAAAAGAAGGAGACATTGTCAGCATAGATACAGTTGCATTAAAAAATGGATATAATGGAGATGCAGCAAGAACATTTGTAGTTGGAAAAACAAGCAAAGAAAATCAAAGATTAATAGATGTTACAAAACAATCATTTTTTGAAGGAATTAAGTATGCAAAAAAAGGAAACAGACTAGGTGACATATGTCATGCAATAGGCGAATATGTTCATTCACAAGGATATTCAGTAGTTAGAGAATTCCAAGGACACGGAATTGGAAGAGAAATGCACGAAGACCCAGGAATTCCAAACTACGGAAAAGCAGGAAGAGGAATAAGACTTGAACCAGGCATGACTCTAGCAATAGAACCTATGGTAATACAAGGAAAACCAAACATTTTAGAACTAGATGATGGTTGGACAATTATAACAGAAGATGGAAGTATGGCAGCACATTATGAAAATACAATTTTAATTACAGAAAAAGAGCCAGAAATATTGACAATACTTTAAGGATGATGTATAATATAATAGTTATTATGCACAATAGCCAAATTGTGTGGCAAAATATAGAAAACTCTTTAATAGGAGGGGAATGAATTGGCAAAAGAAGATGTTATAGAGGTAGAAGGAACAGTAGTGGAAGCACTACCAAATACTAATTTTAAAGTAGAACTTGAAAATGGACATCAAATATTAGCTCATATTTCAGGAAAACTTAGAATGAATTATATAAAAATTCTACCAGGTGACAAAGTTAAAGTAGAACTTTCACCATATGACCTTACAAAGGGACGTATTACTTGGAGAGCAAAATAAAATAAATAAAAAGCTATCACTTTTAATTTATTTATAATAAAAGTAAAAAATTAACCCAAATATATAAAACCTAAAAGGTAAAAAAATAGGAGGTGCAAAAACATGAAAGTAAGACCATCAGTAAAGAAAATATGTGACAAATGCAAAGTAATTAAAAGAAAAGGTGTAATTAGAGTTATCTGTGAAAACCCTAAACACAAACAAAGACAAGGATAAAACAGTTTATAACACAAATAGGTAGCGGCTGTAAATATATATTTATAAAATATATATTAACATATCGATTTGTGTTTATATATATGTCTTGAAGATATCTAAAGACCCAAGAGCATGGGTGCATTTCACCTTTAGAAAAAATAGAGACAACGCAACAAAATGTTGCAAAACATATAATTATATAGAAAAAATTTGGAGGTGCAAAATAATATGGCTCGTATAGCAGGAGTAGATTTACCTAAAGAAAAAAGAGTAGAAATAGGACTTACATATATTTATGGAATAGGATTAACAAGCTCTCAAAAAATTCTAGCAAAAGCTGGTATAAACCCAGACACTAGAGTAAAAGACTTAACTGATGACGAAGTTAATAGCATAAGAAAAGTTATTGACGAATCATACACAGTTGAAGGTGATTTAAGAAGAGAAGTTGCTTTAAACATAAAAAGACTTACAGAGATTGGATGCTACAGAGGATTAAGACATAGAAAAGGTTTACCTGTAAGAGGACAAAGAACTAAAACTAATGCTAGAACTAGAAAAGGTCCTAGAAAGTTAGTTAGTAAAAGCAAAAAATAATAAAAATCGATTAAAATCATCAATCTGCACATTTTCAACATTTATTACAAATCTCGGCATACAAACGTATAGCCTCGCCTTGTAATAAATATCAAAAATGCACATCTTAATAATTTTAATCAATTTTTGAGAATATTGAATAAAACCTTATTATCAATGAAGGAGGGAATTTTAGAAATGGCTAATAATAAAACAGCTAGAAAACCAGTAGCTAGAAGAAATAGAAAAAACATCGAAAAAGGTGCAGCTCATATTCATTCTAGTTTTAATAATACAATAGTAACAATAACAGATACACAAGGAAATGCAATTTCTTGGGGAAGTGCTGGAGAATTAGGATTCAAAGGTTCAAGAAAAAGTACACCATTTGCTGCAGGACAAGTTGCAGAAACAGCAGCTAAAGCAGCTATGGAACATGGATTAAAAACAGTAGAAGTATTTGTTAAAGGACCAGGAGCTGGTAGAGAAGCAGCAATCAGAGCACTTCAAACAGCAGGTCTAGAAATAAGCGCAATTAAAGACGTAACACCAATACCACATAATGGATGTAGACCACCAAAAAGAAGAAGAGTATAAGAGAAGGGAGTAGAAAATAATGGCAAGATATAAAGACGAACAATGTCGTATATGCCGTAGAGAAGGACAAAAGCTATTTTTAAAAGGTTGCAGATGTTATTCTGACAAATGTAGCGTAACTAGAAGAAATTATGCACCAGGACAACACGGACAAAAAAAGGCTAAGCTTTCTGAATACGGAACACAATTAAGAGAAAAACAAAAAACAAGATCATTCTATGGAGTTGGAGAAAAACAATTTAGAGGATATTTCGAAATGGCTTCTAATAAAAAAGGAATCACTGGTGATAACTTATTACAAATATTAGAAAGCAGATTAGATAATGTTGTTTATAGAATGGGATTTGGTGTTTCAAGACCACAAGCTAGACAATTAGTAACTCATGGAAACATAGAAGTTAATGGAAAGAAAGTAGATATAGCATCATACTTAGTAAAAGCAGGAGATGTTGTAGCTATTAGAGAAGTTAGAAGAGACAACCCTGTTGTTAAAGAAAATATGGAAGCAAATAGTGTAAGACCATTACCAGAATGGTTAGAAGTTGACAGAGAAAAAATGTCTGGTAAAGTTATTAGATTAGCAAATAGAGAAGATATTGATTTACCAGTTGAGGAACACTTAATAGTTGAGCTTTATTCTAAATAATAAAACAAGAATAAAAGAAATTATTTTCATTTTAATAGAATTAATAATAGAAAATATAAAAAAGGTGAGAAACCTAAGTTTCTCAAAATGGAGGTAAATAAATGATAGAATTTGAAAAGCCAAACATCAAATGCGTAGAGACAGATGAAAAAAGAAATTATTCAAAGTTTGTATGCGAACCATTAGAACGTGGTTATGGAATGACTATTGGAAATTCACTAAGAAGAATCTTATTATCATCATTACCAGGAGCTGCTATAACAAGTGTGAAAATTGATGGAGTTGTTCATGAATTTTCAACAGTAAAAGGTGTAGTAGAAGATGTTCCTGAAATAATCGTTAATTTAAAATGTGTTAGATTAAAAATGCATGATAATGAAGACAAGAATATTAGTATTGATTTCAAAGGACCTGGAGAAGTTAAGGCTGGAGATATCATTACTGACAGTAGTATAGAAATTTTAAATCCAGATTTACATATTGCTACAGTAGAAGAAGGAGAAACTCTTCATATGGAAATGACAGTAGCCAGAGGAAGAGGATACAATACTGCGGATAAAAATAAAACAGAAGATATGGCGTTAGGTACATTACCAATTGATTCAATATTTACACCAGTTAAAAAAGTTAATTATAAAGTAGAAAATACTAGAGTCGGACAAAGAGTTGATTATGATAAATTAACAATCGAAGTTTGGACAGACGGAAGTTTAAAACCATTTGAATCATTGAGCTTAGCTGCAAAAGTTATGACAAGTCATTTAGAGTTATTCATAGACTTATCAGAAACAGCTAAAAATACTCAAGTAATGGTAGAAAAAGAAGAATCTAAAAAAGAAAAAGTATTAGAAATGCCGATAGAAGAATTAGAGTTATCAGTTAGATCATATAACTGCTTGAAGAGAGCTGGAATTTCAACAGTTGAAGATTTAGCTAATAAATCACAAGAAGATATGATGAAAGTAAGAAATCTTGGTAAAAAATCATTAGACGAAGTTACAAAGAAATTGATTGACTTAGGACTAGGATTCTCATCAATAGAAGACTAAGAAAAGGAAGGTGAAATGTAAAGTGGCAGGTACAAGAAAACTTGGAAAACCAACTGATCAAAGATTAGCAATGCTAAGAACTCAAACAACAGATGTTCTTTTAAATGGGAAAATTAGAACAACTGAAGCTAGAGCTAAAGAAGTAAAAGCTCTTGTTGATAGTATAATAGCATTAGCTGTTAAAGAAAAAGATAATTTCGAAGAAGTAGAAGTTAAAGTTGTTAAAGCTAAATTAGATAATAAAGGACATAAAGTTACAGAAAAAGCTACAAGCAAAAACGGTAAAGAATACCTTAAAGTAGTTAAAGAAGAAAAAATGGAAAAAAGACAAAAAGATATGCCATCTAGATTAAATGCTAGAAGAAAAATAATGAAAAAAGTTAACAAAGTTGAAGGTGTTGACTTAATGGCAAAATTATTTGGGGAAATTGCTACTAAATATGAAGGTAGACAAGGTGGATATACAAGAATATTAAAATGTGAAAACAGAAAAGGTGATAACGCACCAGAAGTTATTCTTGAATTAATATAGTTTAAAGAAAATACATAAAATAAAAAAACGGGCGACCGTTTTTTTATTTTGCCCAAAATCAAGTACATAAATTAAAAGTTGTCATAATATATATCAAGGTGATGAACATGGAAGATTTTATGAACTTAGTAGTTATAATGATAGGAATTTTTGGATGGTATGTATTAATAAAAGATGTTTTAGATAATTACATGTACAGAAATATTGAAATTGGTGATAATGTTAAACTCCAAATAAAAGTAAAAAATAAAGAAGAAAATATAGAAATGATTGTAAGAAAAATTATGCACGCACAAAATAAGATAGGTTATTTTAAAGAAATTGAAATAATAGACGAAAATTCTAGTGATGAAACATATGAGATATTAAAAAAGATTGAAAAACAATACACAAATATTAAAGTAGAAAAAATGTTGTAAAATATAAAAATTTTTGATAGACTAGCAAAAGAAAAGGAAGAGAATATGAAATTAGAAGGTCAATTAGAAGAAATTATATATCAGAATGAAAACAATAGTTATACAATAGCAGAACTATCAACAGACGAAGAAATATTTACTGTTGTAGGATATTTGCCATTTATAAATGAAGGTGATTTTTTAAGCTTAGAAGGCAAATTCGTTACACACCAAGATTATGGAAGACAGTTTAAAATAGATACATTTGAAAAGAAATTGCCTGAAGGAAAAGCAGCTGTGGAAAAGTATTTAGCGAGTGGAATTATAAAAGGAATAGGCCCAAGTACTGCTAAAAAAATAGTAGATAAATTTGGCGATGAAACAATAGCTATATTCAAGTTTGAGCCTAAAAGACTTGCAGAAGTAAGAGGAATATCAGAAAATGGCGCCAAAGAAATGGCAGAAGAATTTAATAGCAAGTGGGAATTATGGCAAATAGTTGGATTTCTTGAGAAATTTGGAATCAATGCAAGCAACAGCAAAAAAGTATATGAAGTATTAGGCGAAGATGCTATTGAAGAAATAAAGAAAAATCCATATGTTTTAATAGACATAACGTATGGAGTTGATTTCTTTAAAATAGATAAAATGGCATTAGATATTGGAATAAATGTAAACAGCTATCAAAGAATTGCAGCAGGAATAAGATATGGATTAATTCTAGCAAGCTATAATGGAAATACTTGTGTTGAAAAAGAAAGTTTGTATAGCTTTGTAAAAGACAAACTATCAACAGATGAAAAATATATTGATGAAGTAATGATAAATTTAAAATCAACAGGAAAAATAGTTGAAGAAGAGATAGATGAAAAAGAATGGATTTTCCTTGAAGAATTTTATAGAGTTGAAAAAAACATAGCTACAAGATTATATATGATGATGAGAAGCCAAAATACAAAATACATAAAATCATTTGAAAACATTTTAGAAAAGGAAGAATCATTACTTGATATACAATTATCAGAAAAACAAAAAGATGCCTTAAAAGAGGTAAATAATTCGAATGTAAGCATAATAACTGGTGGACCCGGAACAGGAAAAACAACAATTATAAAAGCACTAATAGATATTTACAATGTAAACAAACAAAAAGTAGTATTATGCGCTCCAACAGGAAGAGCGGCTAAAAGAATGTCAGAGTCAACAGGTGAAGAAGCCAAGACCATACATAGATTATTGGATATAGGAAAAATAGAAGATAATAAACTAGAAAATATTGAAGCAGATTTTGCACCAATAGACGCTGATGTTATTGTAATAGATGAGATGTCAATGGTAGATGTATTCTTAATGAATTACGTAACAAAGGCTATATATATGGGAACAAAGCTAGTATTAGTCGGAGACAGCAATCAGTTACCATCTGTAGGTCCAGGAAGTGTTTTAAAAGACTTGATAGAATCTAAAAAAATACCAACAACAAATTTGGATAAAATTTTTAGACAAGCTGCACAGAGTAAAATAATATTAAATGCCCATCAAGTAAATAATGGAGAATATTTTATTTCGAAAGAAAATTTTGAAAATACCAAAGAAGATTTCTTTTTCATAAAGGAAAATTCTCAAGAAAAAATAATTAATCAATTAGTATCATTAACAACAGGAAGGTTACAGAAATTTGGAAATTATGATTTCTTTCAGAACATGCAAATATTAACACCAACTAAAAAAGGACCATTAGGAACAAGAGAACTAAATAAAACATTACAAAATTATATAAATCCAGAGAATAAAAGTAAAAAAGAGAAAAAGTTTGGAGAAATAACATTTAGAGAAGGCGATAGAGTAATGCAAATAAAAAACAATTATGATATTTTCTGGGACAGAGAAGTTTTAGGTGTATATGAAAATTCAACAGGTGTATTTAATGGTGAAATAGGAAGAATTGAAAAAATAGATTTATCAGAAAAACAACTAAAAGTAGTATTTGATGATGGAAAAAATGTTTGGTATCAGTTTCAAGAATTAGATCAATTAGAATTAGCATATGCAATTACAATACATAAATCTCAAGGAAGTGAGTTTGACGTTGTAATAATAGCAGTTCCACAAACTGCACCTATGTTACTTACAAGAAATCTTTTATATACAGCAATCACAAGAGCAAAAAAATTATTAATAATATTAGGTGGAAAAAATACAATAGACTTTATGATTCAAAATGTGGATAGCAAAAAAAGAAATACGGGGTTAAAAATTAAAGTAGAGCATTTACTAAATGGAGATAATTAGATATAATAAATCAAAATTAGGGCAAAATAAAATATATTAATGATTAAAAAAATACTAAAAATGCTTTTTCCTACATCATGTACAATGTGTGGAAAGATATGTAATACATGGATTTGTCCAAAGTGTTATGTGTTATTAAAAAAGAATTTAAAATTTTATTCAATAAATGAGAAAGGTTATATTTTATATTTCCTTAGTTTTTATGAAGGAACAATAAGAAATTTACTATTGTCTTTCAAATTTAAAGAAAAAGCATACATAGGTAATTTATTTGTAGAATTATTAACTAAAAACAGAAAATTTACTGAAAAAATAAAAGAATATGATTGTATTATTTCAGTTCCTATGTACAAGAAGAATAAAGCAAGAAGAGGATATAATCAAACAGAAGTAATAGCAGATCAATTAGAAAAGACTCTAAAAATAAAACACTTGAAAAAATGTTTAATTAAGATAAAACAAAATCAAAAACAAAGTACACTAACTGAAAAACAAAGAATTGAAAACGTAAAAAATGTATACAAATTAGAAAATAAAAATGAAATATATAATAAAAAAATTTTGCTATTAGACGACATATATACAACAGGAAGTACTGTAAAAGCATGTGTAGATGAACTCAAAGAAGGAAAACCACAAAAAATTGATGTACTGGTTATAGCAAAAAGAAACCAAAGAAAGGAATAAAAAGTGGAAGATTTAGTTGAAAGTATATTAGATTATGTTAGAGCAGATTACACAGACTATGCCATTATGATTAATGGAGAATGGGGAAGCGGAAAAACATATTTTTGGAATCATAAAGTAAAAAATAAAATAGAATCACTACAGTTAAATGGAAGAAAGTATACCACTATATATATGTCATTATATGGTATTTCTAATCTAGAAGAAATTAGTAAAAAAATTTTTATTGAGACAACACAATTAATGGACAAAAACTTGAAAAAGTATATGGATTCACATGGACAAACAACAATTCCAGAATACGCAAAAACGGGCTTAGATATGGCAAACTTTTTTGGTGTAACCAAGAATGGAGAAAAAGTTGACTATGAAGCATTCTTTTCTACAGATGATAAAGTACTATGCTTTGATGACTTGGAAAGAGCAAACGTAGACGTTGTAGATATTTTGGGATATATAAATAACTTCGTTGAGCATGATCACATAAAGACAATAATCATTTGTAATGAAAAAGAATTGGCAACAAAATTTAAAAGTTCCAACATAGAAATGAAAACATTTATTGCAACATATCTTTTAGACAAACAAAATGAATTGACCAAAGGTGAAGAAAAACCAATGGTTGAAAAAATAAGAGACAAAATCGAATATGTTTTTGACAATGCAAATGACTATGAAAGAATAAAAGAAAAATTAATTGGTGAGACATTTGAATATGCTCCGAAATTCAATTATATAATAAATGGATTATTAATGAGATATGAAAATAATCCAGATTTAATTAGATTCTTAAGAGAAAACACAAACTTAATAATTTCAACATTTAACAAAAGTGGAACAAGAAACTTGAGAATTTTGAAGCACTCACTAAACGATTTTAAGAAGATATTTGAAATTGTAAATAAAGCATATCCAAACACTAAATTAAGAGTATTGCAAACAATGCTAATATTTACAATAGCCGTATCATTTGAAATAAAAGCCGGAAAAATCACAAAAAATAAATTTGTTAATATTCAAAGTAATGAAGAATATAAGGCAATACTAGTTTCTTCAAGAGTTTTAATGGATAATAGACAATTTTATATTAAAGAATTTGATAATAATTATTATTTCAATTTTAAATCAGAATATCGTTTCTTTAAATTCATTGAAATATATGTAAGAACAAGAATCTTCGATATGAAGGCTCTAAAAAAAGATATGGATGCAATAATAAATACAATAGACACAGAAAAATTACCTGGATACAAGAGATTGCTAACAGAAGAATATTGGAAAATTTCAGATGAGCAATTCCCAAGAATAATCCAAGAAGTAATTGATGAAGTAAAAAAAGGAAGTCTACAATTAATAGAAATTGTTAAATTATTCTCATACTTCAGTTACTTCATTAAAAGAGGATTAATAAATAATGACATAAAAGAAACAAAACAGATATTTATAGATGGAATGAATAAATCAGTACAAATATCAAAATATTGCGACAATGTTGAAGAAGAATTATCAAGAGTTGGAATAATAAATGAATCAAGCCAAGAGATGGAAGAAGTATTAAAACATTTTGAAAAATTAAATAATCAATTGGAAGAAAAAATGTACAAAGATAAAGCTGATGAAATATTCAGATATATTCCAATTAAAATGGAACAATTTTATGATAGATTTGATTCAGAATGTATGGAATTCCCTATATTCAAATATTATGACGCATACAGAATGTTCCAAAGAATTACATGTGCAAGCAATGAAGACATTGTAAGAATTAAGGAAATATTAATAGATAGAGCTAAAAAATATACAGACAAATTGAAATCAGAATATGCATTTATGAAACAATTAAAGAGTGTACTTGAAGATTATTGTAAAGGTAAGGAAATAAATATAAAAATAGTAATGCTTAGAGAATTTTCAAGAGACTTAGGAATTGTAATAGACCTTTATAAACCACCAATTTTTTCTACAAACAATAATTAATATTCCTTGTATATTTTGCCTAAATTAGTACAAACTAAAAATAGACAAAATATAACAAGGAGGTAAAAATGAAAGCAACAGGAGTGGTAAGAAGAATTGATGATTTAGGAAGAATAGTTATTCCAAAAGAAATAAGAAGAACATTAAGAATTAGCGAAGGCTCACCTCTAGAAATATTCACAGAAAAAGATGGAGAAATAGTTTTGAAAAAATATTCTCCAATTGGAGAGCTATCAGAATTTGCATCAAACTATGCGGATACATTAGCTAAAACTACAGGACATATAGCATGCATTACAGATAAAGATACAATAATTGCAGTGGCTGGAGGATTGAAAAAAGACTTATTAGAGCAAAGCATAAGTAAAGAATTAGAAGAAGTCATTGAAAACAAAGAAATATATACAAGCAAAGACAATGACGAGCTTGCAATTCCATTAAGCAAAAATGAAAACAAAGAAAGAGTTTTTCATTCACAAGTAATTTATCCAATAGTTTCTGATGGCGATTCAGTAGGAAGCGTAGTTCTAATGTCAAAAGAGCCAAATAAAAAAATGACTGACACAGAATTGAAAGTTGTTCAGTCAGCAGCAGGAATATTAGGTAGTCAATTAGAAATATAATTTAAAAAGACAAATCTGTTTGGATAGATTTGTCTTTTTTTTGAAATTAAAATATTGACATCAAAAAAAAATATATATAAAATATATACAAATTAACAAAAGAGGAGAAAATAAAATATGAAAGATACAGTAGAAGCAAAAAAAGTTGTAGGACGCTTTGTAGGAAGATACATTGTGTTAGCAATAATAATTGGAGGAATATCATTTTTATTAGAGAATGTAATACCTCAATTTGTAAATTGGAATTTTACAGCAGCATTGTTAATTTACCAATCAGTTTTATTCATAATTAGTACATTAGTAACAATTGCATTAGCAGTAAAATATGCAATAAAAGATACAAGAATATCTTCAAAAGAAGAAGCTCAATCAATATCAAAACCAATACAAACATTATTAATTATAGTTGCTTTATTGGTAATGGCATTTAATGTTATATATTATTGTGGAGTAAGAACTTCAGCATTAAAAGATGCTCAAAAGAAATTCGAGCCAGCTGATGGAATAGCTAATGAATATGAAGTAAAATGTTTAGAACTTGAAACTGAAAGAATATATACAGTATACGGATTTTATTTATCATCAAAAGAAATTGTAACAATTCTTACATTTGCATACGCAGTAGTTTATACTGAAATGATGGTAGAAAATGAAGTACAAGTTAAGAAAAAAACTAAAAAAGCAGAAAAAGAAGAAGTTTAATATTTAAAAGACTGTTATAATCAAATAACAGTCTTTTTTGCTTGGAGTTATAGAGCGTAAAGCCTTGCAATTTGGAAAAAAATATAATATAATACCATATTATTAAGGAGGCAGATATGAAAGCAATAGAAATTAGAAATAAATATTTAAACTTTTTTAAAAAACATGGACATGCAGTAATACCAAGCGCATCATTAATACCAGAAAATGATCCATCAGTTTTATTCACAACTGCAGGAATGCAACCATTAGTTCCTTATTTATTAGGAGAAAAACATCCAGAAGGAACAAGACTTACAGACTACCAAAAATGTGTAAGAACAAATGATATAGATGAAGTTGGAGATAACAGACATTTAACATATTTTGAAATGTTAGGAAATTGGTCTTTAGGTGATTACTTCAAAGAAGAATCAATTACTATGAGCTATGAATTTCTAACAAAAGAACTAGGAATTCCAAGTGAAAAAATATCTGTAACATGTTTTGCCGGAGATGAAGACTGCGAACGTGATATGAAAGTATACGAATGCTGGAAAAAAGCCGGAATACCAGATGAAAGAATATATTTCTTTGGAAAAGAAGATAACTGGTGGATAGCAGGAGAAGAAGGACCTTGTGGACCTGATACAGAAATGTATTATGATACAGGTAAGCCAAAATGTTCTCCAGAATGTAATCCAGCATGTGGATGCGGAAAATACATAGAAATATGGAATAATGTTTTCATGGAATTTTACAAAGACAAAAATGGATATAGAAAACTAGAACAAAAAAACGTTGATACTGGACTAGGTCTAGAAAGAATGGCTATGATCTTACAAGGAAAAGAAACACCATTTGAAATAGAAGTATTTGAACCAGTAATGAAAGAATTAGAGAAGTTACAAAAAGTTGATAGTATAGAAAGCAGAAGAATTGTAGCAGAACATTTACGTTCAAGCATAATGATAATAAATGATGGTGGAAGACCAAGCAATGTAGACAGAGGATACATATTAAGAAGATTACTTCGTAGAATGACAAGACATATGAACAAGCTTGAAATCAACTTAGATGAATTATCAAATATAATAGATATATCTATAGATAGCTTAAAAGAATTATATCCTGAACTAGAAAAAAATAGAGCAACAATAAAAGAAATAATTGTAGCAGAAAAAGACAAATTCATGAAAACACTTCAAAAAGGTGAAAAAGAATTTGAAAAAGTTGCAAACAGAACAAAAAATAATAACAAAGATGTAATTGATGCACAAGCAGTATTTAATTTATATGAAACATATGGATTCCCACCAGAAATGACAGAAGAATTGGCTAAAGAAAACGGATTAAAAGTTGATATGGAAGGATACCAAAAATTATTCGAAGAACATCAAGCTAAATCTAGAATGGGAAGCGAAGCAAAATTTAAAGGTGGACTTGCTTCAACAGGTGAAATGGAAGTTAAATATCATACAGCAACACATCTTCTAAATGCAGCATTAAAGAAAGTATTAGGAGATCACGTACACCAAAAAGGAAGTAATATTACACCAGAAAGACTAAGATTCGATTTTTCACATAATGCTAAGATGACAGATGAAGAAAAGAAACAAGTTGAAGATTTAGTAAATGAATATATCAAACAAGACTTAAAAGTTGAAAGATTAGAAATGACAAAAGAAGAAGCTTTGAAATTAGGAGCAGAAGCAATGTTCTTAGACAAATATGGAGATGAAGTCACAATATATAAAATTGGCGATGTTTCTATGGAATTTTGTGGTGGACCTCATGTTGAAAGAACAGGAGTATTAGGTACATTTAAAATCAAAAAAGAAGAAGCATCTTCATCAGGTGTTAGAAGAATAAAAGCAATATTGCTATAATGCAAAGGAGAAAAAAATGAAAGATTGTATTTTTTGTAAAATTGCAAATCAAGAAATAGGCACAGAAATAGAATATGAAAATGATAATGTTATAGCTTTTAAATCTATTGATCCTAAAGCACGTATACATTTAATCATAACTACAAAAAAACACTATGATACAATATTAGACATTGATGATGCAGAAACAATACAAGACTTACATAAGGCAATAAAAGAAGTTTCACAAAAATTTAATATTTATAATAGTGGTTTCAGACTAATAAATAATTGTAAAGAAGATAGTGGACAAGAAGTTATGCATGCACACATACATATGCTAGGCGGAGAAAGATTAAGAGATGCCATAATTTAACATTGAAAAAAATAGAAAAATGATTATAATACTAATTAATACAGTACGGAGGTTACTAATAAATGGAATCAAAGGATAAGAATGTGTTAACACTATTACTTATAATATTAATAGTTGTTATTGCTGGAATAATTGGGTATATAGGCTTTGAAGTAATAAACGAAAATGTAAAACAAGGAAATTCAGAAGATATAACAGATGAATTTGATAGTATAATTCCTACAATATCAGAAGAAGAACTAGAAAATGATGAAGGAATACAATTAGATGATCCAAATTCAGAAAATAATAATTCTGGAACAGAGCAAAGTTCAACATCTTCTGGAACATCACAAGGAACAACAGGAGGGAAAAGCACATCAAGAAAATATTCATCAAGCGGAGTAAATGTTTCAGGATATTGGGTAGCAGGAACAATTAGAATACCTGCTACAGGAATAAGATATTCAATATTTACAGACCAATCAAGACAAGCTCTTGATAGAGGAGTAATACTACTATATACAACAAATGGCTTAAATCAACCAGGAAATACAGTAATAGCCGGACATAATTATAGAAATAGATTATTTTTCTCAAAAAATAAAAACCTTAAAGAAGGAGATAAAATAATAATAAAAGATACGTCTGGAGTAGAAATAACTTATTCAATATATAATAAATTTGTAACAAATTCTGGCGATGCATCTTTTTATCAAAGAGATACTGCAGGAAAAAGAGAAATTAATTTAACAACATGTACAGATCAAGGAACAACAACAGGAGAAAGATTAATAATTTCAGCAAGAGAAATATAAAATAAAAAAGAGTTAATATACAAATATATTAGCTCTTTTACTATTTATGGAATTGACAAAACAGTATATAAATGTGTAAAATATATTTAGTAGGGTTTATAAAAAAGGCGATTATTTTAATAAAAAAGCCTTAAGAAGGGAATGAGAAACATGAATAATAATAGTAATAAGTATAGTAAAGTATTAACGATTGTGCTAGTAGTAATAATTGTTGCAATTATAGGAGTTGTGCGGATATCTAGGATATAATGCTTTTTCTGATAAGAAAACAGAAGAAAATTATACAAGTGCAGCAAATGAGTTTGAAAAAGCTGTAACAGGAAGCGGAAAAAAAGCCAATTCAGGTAATACCACATTAAATGCAATAAACGTTACAAATAGTAACAGCGACAGAAAAATGATGGAAGATTATATAATAATAGGTACAATAGAAATACCAAAAGTAAAATTAAAATGTGCAATACTAAATCAAGTAACAAAAAGATCAATAGAAATTGCAGTTGGACAAATATACACAGTAAATGGGTTAAATAAACCAGGAAACACAGTAATTTACGGACACAACTATAGAAATGATTTATTCTTTTCAAGAAATGATGAATTAACAAATGGAGACAAAATATATATATTAGATGAAGAAGGAACTAAACTTACATATGAAATATATAATATATTTATAACAACAAGTACTGATACAAGCTTCTATGCAAGAACTGCAGAAGAAACAGGCGGAAAAGCAGAAATAACATTATCAACATGTACAGATGATGCAAGTACAACAGATAGAAGACTTATAATACAAGCAAGAGAAATAGATTAATGTAAGGAGTCAAAAATGGAAAATAATAATCAAAAAAATAAAAGAATAGGAATAATATTAATTATAAGTATAGTTATTATAATAATTGCTTTATCCATAGTTGGATATAAAATGTTCCAAGATGACAAAAATGAAGAAACACCAGAAGAAACAACACCAGAAAAAGTAATTAGCGGATCTGGTAAAAAATCAGATACTGTCGGAAATGAACTTACAGCAATAGAATCCTCAACAAAAAGCAAAGAAAAAAGAAAAATGGAAGACTATGAAATAGATGGAACATTAGAAATTCCTAAAACTAAATTGAAATGTAACGTTTTAGATGAAGTAACAAAAAGATCAATAGAAATCGCAGTTGCAAAAATATATACAACAGAAGGTTTAAACAAACCAGGAAGTACAGTAATCTATGGACACAATTACAGAAATAATCTATTCTTCTCTAAAAATGATGAACTAGAAGTAGGAGATAAATTTTATATAACTGACGAAGACGGAAATAAATTATCATATAAAATAACTGATAAATTTACAACAACAAGCACAGATACAAGTTTCTATGCAAAAACAGCAGAAGAAACTGGGGGAAAAGCTGAAGCTATATTATCAACATGTACAGATGATGCAAGTTCTACAGATAGAAGACTTATCATAGTAGGTGTTGAAGAATAAGAGAAAGTACCTATTATAAAATAGGTACTTTAATTTTTATAAAAAAATTATAAAAAACAGTTGACAAACTAAAATAAAAAGATTAAAATATAAGAGCGTTCGAAATGGTGGATATAGCGCAGTTGGTTAGAGCGCCAGTTTGTGGCACTGGAGGCCGTGGGTTCGAATCCCACTTTCCACCCCATAAAAAACTATGGAATTAAATATTGGGCTGTAGCCAAGCGGTAAGGCACCAGACTTTGACTCTGGCATGCGCTAGTTCGAATCTAGCCAGCCCAACCAAAATAAGACTTTCAAGAAATTGAGAGTCTTATTTTTTGCTTAAAATAAATAGCAAAATTAAATTTCTGTTTTTTATAAATAAAAAGACACATAACTAAACGCATAAATCACAATAATATCACATGAAAAAAATATGTAATTAAATAAAAGTATACGAAAAAGATAAATTTATATACTAAAAAAACAAAAAATGATATAATAAAAAATAATAAGCATTTAGGAGGGAAAATGGGAAGAAAATTATTTTGTGAATATGGACCAATTGCATATAAAATATCATTATTTAAAGAAGCAAGGAAAAAAGATTTAAGAGATTTCAAACAAGGCAGAAAATTCGCCAAGAAAAAATCTAAAGATAATTTTGAATATATTTGGAAAGGCGATGCAAAAGTACTTTTAAGAAAACTTTACGGAGTAGATATGGAACTACAAAAAAACAAAGTAAAAAATTTGCAAATAGCCAGTAAAAAAATCGATGGAATAATAGTAAATCCAAACGAAGAATTTTCATTTTGGAATTTAGTCGGAAATGCGACAAAAAGAAAAGGATATTTAGAAGGACTAGTTATTAGCAATAGTCAAATGAAAAAAGGAGTTGGAGGCGGATTATGTCAAATGGCTAATATGATTCATTGGCTAGTGCTACATACACCTCTTACAGTAACAGAGCTACATCATCATTCTGATGCGCTTTTTCCAGATGTAAAAAGAAGAGTACCATTTGGTACAGGAACATCTATAAGCTATAAAGCATTAGACTATAGATTTAAAAACACAACAAACTATCCAATTCAAATTAGAGTATGGCTTGATGATACATTTTTATATGGAGAAATCAGAAGTACAGTTCCATTAGAAACTAAATACAAAATTGTAGAAGAAGACAATCATTATGCTAAAGATGAAAACGGTGTATTCTACAGAAACAGTAAAGTATATAGAATAATTATTGATAAAGAAACAAATCAAGAACTAAAAAAAGAATTAATTTTAGATAATCATTCAAAAGTTATGTATGATTATGAATTAATACCAAAAGAAGAAATAAGGGTATAGTAATATGATTTTAGAAGAAATATTAAAAAATTTAAAAAGAGAATCTGATCAAAAAGCGTACACTGTAAATAATAATAGTTCTACATATAAAGAACTATATAAATATGTGCGTAACATATATAGTTTTTTATTAGAAAAGAATCCAGAAAAGAAACCAATAATAGTACAGGGATATAAAGATATTTATATGAAAGCAACTTTTCTAGCATGTTCATTTGCAGGAATGACATATGTACCAGTAGATAAAAATATGCCAGAAGATAGAAAAGAAAATATAGCAGAACAAATAAATCCAGGTTTAATTATAGGAAAAGATATTAGTAAAGATGAGATTGAACAAATAATGCTTAACAAAAATGAAAAAGATATCGATAAAATTTACATGAAGCCACAAGATACATACTATATAATTTTTACGTCAGGAAGTACAGGAAAACCAAAAGGAGTTGAAATAACATATGAAAATTTAGATTCCTGCGTAAATTGGTTAAGAAACATAGTGAAACTAAAAAATGGAGTTGTTTTAAACCAAGCTAATTTTTCTTTTGATTTATCAGTAGCAGATTTATATTTAAGCTTAATTACAGAAAGTGAACATTATATAATAGATAACACTTCTCAATTTGATTTTAAAAATATTTATGAAAATTTAGAAAGAAGCCAAGCAAATGTGATGATAGCTACACCATCATATTTAGATCTTTTATTAATAGATAAACAATTTAATAAAACTCTATTACCAAAATTAAATACGATTCTATTTTGTGGAGAAAAGTTAGAGAAAAATACAGTAAGTAAAATATACGAAAGATTTGAAAACATTGAGATAATAAATTGTTATGGACCAACCGAATGTACATTTGCGGTTACAAGTGTCAAATTAGATAGAAATAATATAGAAGATGACATATCAATAGGCATTCCTAAAGAAGATGTCGAAATATATATTGTTGATGAAAACTCAAAAAATGTACCTGAAGGAATATCAGGAGAGATTTTGATTACTGGTAAAAGCGTTGCTAAAGGATATGTTGGAAATACAAAAAGTAAAGCATTTATAAACTTTAATGGAAAAAGAGCATATTTGACAGGAGATATAGGAGTTTATAAAAACGGAAAACTATATTGTGAAGGAAGAAAAGATAATCAAATAAAATATAAAGGATACAGAATTGAGTTAGGAGACATAGAAAATAATTTAAAGGAAATTAAATATATTGAAAATGCAGTTGTGCTAACGAAAGAAAATCAAATAGGAAAAGTAACCAATTTATTTGCTTATGTTATTTTAAAAGATGATATAAACAAGGATGCGTATGAAGTGGAAAAAGATATCAAAAAGATATTGCCAATATATATGTGCCCAAAAGTTAAAATTGTTGAATCATTTCCTTTGAATTTAAATGGAAAATGTGATAAAAGGAGATTGATGGAGGAATAAAAATGGAAGAAAAGATAATAGATATTATAGAAGAACTAACTGGATATGAAGAATTAAGAGAAAAAAGAGATATTGATCTACTTGAAAATGATATTTTAGATTCACTTGCATTTATTGAACTTATAAATGCATTGAATGATGAATTCAACATAGAAATACAGCCAACACAAGTAAAACCAACGACTTGGAGGACTGTAAAAGGTATTGTACAAATGGTAGAAAAACTACAAAACGAAGCGGAATGAGCACAAACTTTGAAATTTTAATAAATTTTTGAAAAAAGGTGTTGACGAAATAACCAAATGGTGTTAGAATACTAAACGTGCCAAGTGAAACAAGCTTAGCACAGCACATTTTATCACTAAAAATTAAGCTGAAACAAGTTTTTAAAAAAAACTTAAAAAACTTGTTGACAACTTAAAAAAATGGTGATAAAATACAGAATAGTTCGACAGCAAACGACATAAAATGAAGTTCAAAAAACTTCAAAAAAACTTTTAAAAAAGTTTAAAAAATGTGTTGACAAAAACAAGCTGTTGTGCTAAAATAAATAACGTTCCAACCAATACGGTTTGAACATAAAAAAGTACATTGAAAAGTAAACAATATCCTTTAAGAACCAAGCGGTAGTAATTAGTACTACCAAATTGATAAAGTAATCCAAGAGTCAAAAACTCAACTTGAAAAAACAAGTATAAAAATTAAAATCGATTTATATTTTAAAAATATAGATACAATAACATGAGAGTTTGATCCTGGCTCAGGATAAACGCTGGCGGCGCACATAAGACATGCAAG
>USQZ01000029.1 GCA_900556975.1 uncultured Clostridium sp.
ACCGCGCAGGGACCAAACGAACGAAGTGAGTTCGATTGAAGCATTCTACCCGGTTAGAAAATAAAAAATATCAATTGACTATAAAGCCAATTGATATTTTTATTTTCTAAATTTAAAGAATGCAGGGCAGCAAGGTGTGAGAAAATTAATATAAAATTTTTCAACCGCGGTGATTCGAAAAAACTTAATATAAATTTTTTTTAGAATAAAAGTATAAAAAAGAATATTATATTTATTTTTTAGTGACGCGCAGTTTGAGAGTTTTTTCCTAACCCGCTAAACGAAGTTTTGTGGGTGGTAAAATCTCTTAGCAAGGAGCAAAAATAAATATAATATTCTTTTAAAAGTTATTAAAGAAATTTTAGTAAATCTAAAATAATCAAATGAACGGGATAGAAGAAATAAAACATTAATTTTATCTTCCCACTTGATTTCCCCTTCTTACCATTATACATCAAGATTAGAAGCAATGAACATAATGTGAAAAGAACTTGGAATAAAATATATTGTAAGTTAAAAAGAGAAAATTCATAGTATGAAAATTTCTTCAAATATAATCCAAAAATTAAAAGCATTTGAACAAGCACCATATTTAATTTGTTTCCTTTGAAAATATAGAAACAAATAATCATTAAAACTCCAAAAGCACCGTAATCAAATTTTAATAATTCTGCAATTACAGCTAGTAGAAGAATAACAGGAATAGAAACATACTTTGACTTTATCTTATCATATACTCTAATTCCAAGTAATCCTAAGGCAAGTGTAAAGAAAATATTTAAATATAATCCATTAAATGATTTTCCAACAAATAATAAGTAAGCAGGAATTTGTGAAATCACTCCGAAAACGATTAATCTAGTCAAATATTTTTTAAAGTTTCCTGTGTGAACATACCCCTCAGAAATTAAAAATGCAAACAAAAGAAAAGAAAGTTTTCCAATATATACTAAAGGAATAGAATACTGGGGATACACGAATGGTATATGGCATAATAACATAGTAAAGCAAGCTATAAATTTTAATAAAAATGCTGACATAAAAATACTCCTTATTTTTTTCTATTATTATATCAATTACGAGAAAGATATTTCAATAGAAAATAAGGAGTAAAATTAATCATTACTTTTATTTTTAGAATCAACAAAAGTAGTTTTATAAAAATTACAAATTTCACAATCATAACAAATAGAAATTTTGTTGCTAAATATATTTTTTAATGTTTTTAAAAATTCATCTTCTTGACTTAAAACATGAACATACAATTTATTAGGAAGTAAATTCAGAACAGTATTAAGTACATAATCATTAGTAGAAAACGAAATATCAGATAAATATTTTGAATCGACAATGTTATTATCAATAGGAATAATGTTCTTATTCTTATCCAACAAAATTGCTTCTTGATTTAAATAAACTAAGTTAATAACATCAATTTTAGAAGGTTCAGAGTTTATATAATCACGGAGTAAAGTTATAAACTTATCATATTCTCGATTTATAATAAAATTATTAACAGACAGATCGACCAAATATTCAAGAACTTCAATATAATCTTTTAATCGAAAATTAATAAATCCAGAAAGAATCATAGATGGATTATTTTTTATATAATCATATACAGATATAAAAACCAAATCATCTTTACTTTGCGAATTGTCATCAATAATAGAAGAGGAAATATTAGATATTTGTAATTGTTCATAATCAGAAAAATAGAAATAATTTTTTTTAATAATCTTCTTAATTAATACTCTTTCATATATAGTAATTATTAAATTAGAAATGAATAATGAAAAATTTTGAATAGAAGATGCATCAAAAGTAAAAACTATCTTATTTTTTCCTTCTTTAAATTTCACATCTTGTAAATTAAAATTCTTTGAAATATAAGAACAAACTTCGTTATACTCTTTAGAATTTTCAAGAAACAGAGTAAACATACAATAAGCCTCCTACAAAAGTATTATTGACACTTTGTAATAGTTTATTCCAAAAGAAAAAAAAAGAGTTTGTCATATCACGACAAACTCAAAATATATATTTTATTTATAAATTCTATAATCAATATCAGTAAAAATTAAATCTTGCTCATAAATATCATCAACAAATTTTTCATCAATCTTATCATTTTTAATTTGATAATACAATTTTGTAAAACGACCGATATGCTGTTTGATTCTCTTTTTAGCATAATCAACCATAGTTCCATTGGTGATAATAAATAGCCAATCACTACTTTGAGCAAGTAAAAGTTCACGAGCACATTGATTTAATGCCTTTTTTCTTGTACCATCTTCTTCGTCAGGGAACATATTAGCAAGTTCAACCATTCTGTTTCCAGCTTTGTGAAGATGACGATGAGCATAATCATTTGTTGGATTAAGCCACACTTCACTATATCCGTTAGCACCCCAACTTGAACGGCAAGGAGAGGCAACTTGAATATTTGGATGTCTGTCAATATAATCTCCAGGAGTTATAAGACTGAAATTACAATCATCATAATAAATTTTCTTAAATAAAACATATAACCAATAAGGACCTTCATACCACCAATGTCCATAAAGTTCAGCATCATAAGGACAAACAACAATAGGAGGAGTATCAATAAATTTTGCAAGTGTATCTATTTGAGCAGTTCTTGAATCAAGAAAATGACCAGCTTGTCTTTCAGCTGTATCCATAGCCCATCTAGGATTATAATAATCTTTTTCACCAGATTTAGAAGTAATTCTATAATACTTAATTCCAGTATGAACACGCACACCATTAGAAGCAATGTAAGGTTTTATATAATCATAATCTAAATCATATCCAATATCTCTATAAAATTCTCTATAATTAAAATCACCTGGGTAACCACAAATAGAACTCCAAACTTGTTTTGAAGACTCGATATCTCTACCAAATGCAACCAAACCACCAGGAGAAACAATAGGTGCAAATGTTCCATAAAGTGGGGCAGGGTCAGCATATAAAATTCCATGTGATTCTACAATAGCATATTCAATACCAAACTCTTTCAAATATTGATCAGCTTCAGGAATATATCCACATTCAGGAAGCCAAATTCCACGAGGTTGTCTACCAAAATATTTTTTATATGTTTGAACTCCAACAGCAATTTGAGCTCTAACTGTTTGAGGAGTAACATAAAGTATAGGAAAATATCCATGCGTAGCACCACAAGTAATAATCTCCAAAAATCCAGCATCTTGAAAATGCTTAAATCCAGTTATTAAATTGCAATCATAAACATCCCTAAAAACATGTAAATCATTAGAATATCTATCATAATAATATTGAGCTAAATTATGAACTCTTTCATCATAAACCGTTCTCTTTAATTCTTTTTTTGCAAGCTCAATATGTTTCTTTAAATATTTAATATAACGTTCTTGTAATAATTTGTTATCAAGCATATATAAAAGTGGAGGAGTCATTGTCATCGTTAATCTAAACTTAACATTTTCTTCTTCTAACTTCTTGAAATTAAGTAATAATGGAATATAAGTTTCAGACATTGCTTCAAAAAGCCATTGTTCCTCTAAATAATCTTCACTTTCAGGATGGTGAATAAATGGCAAATGGGCATGAAGTATAAAAGTAACGTATCCTTTATTTTTATCCATAAAAATCTCCTTTATTTTTTAAGTGTAATAATAAAAAGCTTATATAAAATTCTTCAATAGAAAAAGGCAAAAGCAATTAATTAAATTTAAAAACATAGCTTTTGCCAAATCTTATTTAAAAGTAGAAGTAGGATTTCCAGAAGATGGATTACTTAAACTAAAGATATTAGATAAGTTTTCTACTTGATAAATTTCTTTATACAAACTATAAAAATCAATTAATTTGTTATTAGCTAAAATATGACGTGTATCTTTATAAGTTTCTTCATTTGTTTTTACATTTCTATATTTAACCTTTGGTTTAACTTCATCAAGAAGAACATGATCATTAGGCATAACTAAGTTATTTGAAGAAGTAACTGGAATTATAGAATTAACATCTTCGATAGGTGGTAATTCAGGATTTCTTTTTGCATAATCTTTAAAGCGTCTACCAAGTTCAACATAATATTCACTACGAGAATCAGATAAGTGAATATACCAACTATTTGCGAAATCATTAATTTCAATTTCCTGAGAATAGTTTAAAGTTTTATTATGAACTATTAAAACGGGATAAGTATCATTAAAGAAATATTCCCCGTATTTTTCTTTATATTTTTCTCTATCAGCGTCTGAAAGATCCCAATAAACAAATAAAATTTTTGGAGTCTGAGCCAAAATTTTAACAACCGTTTCATTATAACGATAAGGTAAATCATAATATTCTAAAACACTAGCAAAATCCTTTTTTTCTTCTTTTTTAGTCTTTTTAGGAACACTTTTCTTACGAGTTGTTGCTAAAGATGGAACTTTAACAATTTTTGTTTTTCTAGTCTTTGATTTAATAGATGTACTTTTTTTAGAAGATGCTGATTTTGACTTTTTTATAGAACTTTCTTTAGTATCTTTCAAAACTGCCTTATCAGATTTAGAAGTTGACTTAGACTGCTTAGAAACTTTTTTAACTGGAGTCTTAGATGTTTTAGATTTACTGGCTGTTACTTTTTTTACTTTGTCTTTTACATCATCTTTCTTAGATTCTTTGTCGATTCTAGGCATGCATTTTTTCCTCCTTTGTAAAATTAATAATACTTATACAATAATATATATAATTATAAAAAAATACAAGACTAAAATCAAAAAAATGTCGATAAAATAATTTTTTTGCAATTTCCTATTTACTTTTATTTTTTTATTATATAAAATAATCACTAGAGAAATTATTTACTAAAGAAAAATAATAAAAAAACGAAAGGGGCTATTGAAAAAAATGAAAATTTTAATGTTGTCATGGGAGTATCCACCAAGAATTGTAGGAGGAATATCAAGAGTCGTACATGATTTATCTCAAAGACTAATCAAAGATGGACACGAAGTAACAGTTGTTACATATAAGGACGGAGATGTACCATACTTTGAGGATGACAATGGAGTGAAAGTTTATAGAGTTGACAATTATATGATTAGCCCTAATAACTTTATAGACTGGATAATGCAAATGAATTTCAATTTAGTTGCAAAAGCAAGTGAAATCATAAATAAAGAAGGAAAATTTGATGTAATTCATGCACATGACTGGTTAGTTGCATATGCAGCAAAATCATTGAAAAATTCATATGATATTCCAATAGTTGCAACAATACATGCAACAGAAGCTGGAAGAAATAGCGGAATCCATGATGAAACACAAAGATACATAAATGATACAGAATGGATGCTAACATATGAAGCAACAGAAGTAATAGTAAATAGCAATTATATGAAAAGTGAACTTCAAAGACTTTTCGGATTACCATATGAAAAAATAAATGTTGTTCCAAATGGAATAACACAAACTAACTTTGCAGGATACGAAAGAGATTATGAATTTAGGAGACAATTTGCAGCAGACAATGAAAAAATAATTTTATTCTCAGGAAGATTAGTATATGAAAAAGGTATTCAAAATTTAATAGCTGCAATGCCAAAAATTTTACAAGGATATAATGATGCAAAACTAGTAATAGCAGGACGAGGTGGAATGATAGACGAGTTACGTGCACAAGTTGATTACCTAGGAATAGCAAATAAAGTATATTTCACAGGATACTTAGATCATAAGACATTATGTAAAATGTATAAATGTGCTGATATATCAGTGTTCCCAAGTACATATGAACCATTTGGAATTGTTGCACTAGAAGCAATGCTTGCAGGTATTCCTGTAGTTGTATCAGATGTTGGGGGATTAAACGAAATTGTAGATCATGGAGTAAACGGAATGAAGAGTTATGCTGGAAATCCAAACTCATTAGCAGACTCAATTCTTTCATTATTATATAATCCACAATTATGTGCAAACGTTGTAAAACAAGCAAAATTAGATGTTAAAAATAAATATAATTGGACAAAGATAGCGCAAGACACACACTTTACATATCAAAAAGCAATTTGCCAAACAATGGCGGAAAAACAAGCTCGTCAAATTGCACAAGAAGAAGCTCAAAAAACAAAGAAAGCAAAAAATTCAGAAAAAGAAATTACAAACTTACTTGGATTCAAAAAAAGACAAGCTTATGCATAGAATGAAAAAGGTTTTACAAAAGAGAGTATATCAAGCTCTCTTTTTGCATAATAGGGAAACTCTTTGAACATCCTATTATATAAAAATCACAACAATAAAGAAAGGATGATTTTAAAATGAACGTATATGATGAAGTTAACAATTTAGCTAGAGCATTAAAAGAATGTAGAGAATTTACAGAATACAAAGAAGCAAAAGATAAAGTGAAATCAGTAGAAGGATTAAGAACAAAAATAGATGAATTTGAAAAAATAAGATATGAAGAACAATTATTAGCATTACAAGGAGAAAAACAATCAGACGAAAAAATGAAAAAATTACAAGAATTATATCAAATTTTAGTACAAAATCCTGATGTAAAAGATTATTTCGACAAAGAAGTAAGATTTAATGTTATGATGGCAGATGTAAATAAAATTATAGGTGATGCAATTAAAGAAGTTTTAAAATAGAAAATTTGCCTAAAGTATTGACATGTAAACATTTTCCAAATATAATACAAAGAGATTAAGCAGAAGGATTGGTAGAAAAGCGGAATGCAAAATTTATATTTTCAAAAAGAAGAATATAATAATTTAGAAGATAATGAAATAATTACTAAAATAAAAAAAGGCGATAAAAAAGCCTTAAATTATTTATTAGACAAATATACAGACGTAGTTAGCATGAAAGCAGGTAAATATTTCATTGTTGGAGCGGAAAAGGAAGACATTATTCAAGAAGGACTAATAGGACTTTTTAAGGCAATAAAAAGCTTCAACCCAGAAAAACAAAGCTCTTTTAAAACTTTTGCAAATCTATGTATTGAAAGACAATTACAAACAGCAATAAAATCTTCTATGAGACAAAAACATATGCCACTAAATTCTTATTTATCATTAAATATATCAGCATATGATGAAAATGAGGACACTAGTCTATTAGAAGTTTTTGAAACAGAAAACGCAGCTGAAGATCCACTAGATATAGTTACAAAAAAAGAATATTATAACTTTGTTGAAGATAGAATAGAAGAAACATTAAGTGACTTTGAAAAACAAGTATTGCATAGATACACAAACGGTGAAAGCTACACACAAATTGCAGAAAGATTAAATGCACCAGTAAAATCAGTAGACAATGCAATTCAAAGAATTAGAAAGAAAACAGTAAAAAATATATTGAACTATGAAGAATAGTTCAATTATGCTTTCATAGCTCAGTAGGTAGAGCACATCCATGGTAAGGATGGGGTCGCCAGTTCGATTCTGGCTGAAAGCTCCAATAATAGAAAACTCTGTAACTCACTAATTGTAAGTGATTACAGAGCTTTTATTTTGCAATTTAATGCAATTTTAATGCAACTGACTAAATAAAATATGGTTCTACTTTTAAAATTTATATAATAATTTTGCTAATTGGTAACTTCTTCATAAACCCATTTGCCATCTTCTTGATGAAATAATAATTCAGCAGATTTACTACTTCTATCTATCTTAAAATGATTATCAGTACTGTATTTATCCACGCTAGAAAAACGAATTATATCTTTATAAAATAAAGCTTTTTGATAAATTGTTACAATATAATAAGTTTTATCTTTGTAAATATTTATATTTTTATATGTAGAGTCAGAATCGGACGTTAAATCATTTATATTTATTGCATGAAAAACATAATCGCCAGTGTTATATAAATCATCATTATAATCTTCCTTTAATTTTGACTTGTCTACATCTTCAAGCCAATAATGCTTGTATGAATTATAATTATCTTTATTTATATAAAAATAATTTCTATTTGTACGATCTGGCGTTTCCATTCCCCATTCATACGCATAGTCAATGTATGTCCAATCTTCAGAAATAAAATTGCCTTTTGAAAGCTCAGGCAAGATACTAAAATAAGTGTCATCAACTGTTTTGCTTTCTTCAATAGCATTACCAGCAGCAGAAAAGATTTTGTCAAAAAACTTATAAAAAACAGTTCCAAAGAAGATACCAAGAACTATTAAAACTATAAGTATAAAAATACATATTCCAATTATAATTTTTTTTACTTTACTTTTCATAAATAATTCCCCCAATAAAAATCTTTATGAAAAAATTATAACATAAGCAAATTATAAAGGGAAGTTTTTAAAAAAATATAAAAATTTTAAGACAAAACAAAGGCTTTATTCCTTGAAATACTTGTGCGTGCAAGAAAAATATGGTATATTATTATAAATTTTTTATGTATCCTAATGTAATAATTTAAATGGGAGGTAAGTATATTATGGAGAGAAAAGAAAAGATAGCCAAGATACGGGAAAGTATGCAAAAAAATCAATACCCATTAGAGTTCAATCAGTATCATTGCAATAGAGAAAATTGCTATGCATATGCTCTCGGATCGGACTACACAGATGATGATCGGAATGACGATTATATATACAATTTAGGTTGTATGTCACATGCAATATATCCACCAAAGACTATACCAGAAGCTGAAGAAGCCTTTTATAACGATATGGAAGTGTTAGGTGTTGACTGCAGAAGGTGCGAATTAGATGCAAAGGTTGCCCAAGGAGAATGGAAAGTTGTTTTGTTTTTCGAAGGAATGTTTACAGATTCACATGACTTCCATTTAGTTAGAGAGGACAAAGGTGGAGGATGGTCTCATAAGTCAGGTTTATACGGAGGCGTGTGGAGGTTTGGAAAAGATCCAAGAAGCATGACTGATTTGGACTATGTAGGAACTTTTATTCTCAAAATGATTAAATAGTTAAACGCGGGGAAACCCGCGTTTGCTATTTTTAAAGTATCTTATTTTAGACTTGTAAAAAAATGAATTTTATGATAGATTATATGCATTAAAACATACCTGTTTAACAATGTGAATAGGCAGCAGGAATGCTGCTTATTTTAACGAAAAAACTCATAAGTGGGGGAATATTAATGAAAATAGGGATAGATTTAGATGGGGTTGTATTAGATACAGAAAAACAATTTAGAAATGATGCAGAACTATATGATATGTTGGTTTTAAATAAAAATTCTATGAAAGATCCAACAGAATTAAGAGTTCAAGAAAGATATGATTGGACAAAGGAAGAAGGAGAAGTTTTTGTAAAAAGCTACTTCTTGGAAGCAACTAAAAAAAGTCACATTATGCCAGGTGCTAAAGAAGTGATAGAGTTACTAAAAAAAGATGGACATGAACTAATAGTAATAACAGCCAGAGGAATGGACACAGCATTAATGAGAAAATTAGGAGAAAAAATGCTAGATGAAGCCGGAATCAAATTTGACAAATACTATTGGGGCCAAAAAGAAAAAGTTGAAATTGCCCAAAAAGAAAATATAGACATCATGATAGAAGATTCATTAAGAAATTGCATGAAATTTTCAGAAGCAGGAATAAAGTCTATATATTTAAAAGACAGCAATCTAAAACCAGCAAATGATCCTAATATAAAGGAATGCTATATTTGGGCAGAAATCTATAGATATATAAGAAGTTTATGTGTGTAAAAAAATTAAAAATAAATAGTAAATTAAGCTGAAAATTTAAAAATTTAAAATAAATAGAAAATTCAAAAAAGAAACGAGTATTACAAGGCAAACGAACGAAAAAACCGGAGGCGTACACAAGTACGTTGAGGATTTTTGATGTGAAGTTTGCCAAGTAAAGAGTAAATTAAGCTGAAAAAGATTGAGGCAAATACAAGGCAAAATAAAATTAAAATACCGGAGTGTACGTTGGTACATGAGGATTTTTAATTTTATTTTAACACAGTAGTTGGCCAATATTTTTTAGCGATGTATAGGAGGAAAAGATGAAAATAGGAATAGTCGGCCTACCCAACGTAGGCAAAAGCACAATGTTCAACAGCATAACAAATGCAGGAGCGGAATGTGCAAACTACCCATTTTGCACAATAGAACCAAACGTAGGAGTAGTAGCAGTACCAGACGAAAGACTAGAAAAACTAACAGAAATGTACAAACCACAAAAAACAACACCAGCAGTAATAGAATTTGTAGACATAGCAGGACTAGTAAAAGGAGCAAGCAAAGGAGAAGGGTTAGGAAACAAATTCTTATCCCACATTAGAGAAGTAGACAGTATTGTTGAAGTTGTAAGATGCTTTGAGGATACAAATATTGTCCATGTTGACGGAAGCGTAGATCCATTAAGAGACATTGAAACTATTAACTTAGAATTAATTTTTGCTGATATGGAAACAGTTGATAAAAGATTAGACAGAGCAAGAAAAAATCTTAAAGCAGATAAAAAATATCAATTCGAGATTGATACTTTAGAAAAAATTAAGAAAACTTTGGAAGATGGAAAATCAGCTAGAACACTTGATTTAAGTGATGAAGAAAAAGAAGTAATTAAAGATGCATTTTTATTAACAATGAAACCAATTTTATATATTGCAAATGTTTCAGAAGATGACTTAGAAAATCCAGAAGCTAATGAAAATGTTAAGAAAGTAGAAGAATATGCTAAATCTGAAAATGCTGAAGTTATTCCTTTATGTGTCAAATTAGAAGAAGAGCTAAGCACATTAGATAAAGATGATAAAATTGAAATGCTACATGACCTAGGATTAGAAGAATCAGGATTAGATAAGGTTATAAAAGCTAGTTATAAACTTTTAGGATTAATGTCATTCTTAACAGCAGGCGAGCCAGAAGTTAGAGCTTGGACTATAAAAATAGGAACAAAAGCTCCACAAGCTGCTGGAAAAATTCACTCAGATATTGAAAGAGGATTTATACGTGCAGAGGTTGTTTCTTATGATGATTTAATAAGAGAAGGTTCTATGAACGCTGTAAAAGAAAAAGGACTTATGAGACTAGAAGGTAAAGATTACATTATGCAAGACGGAGACATTGTTTTATTTAGATTTAATGTTTAATGAGGAATAGATGAAAAAAATTTTAACAATTGTTTTAAGTTTAATATTATATGCGTTGGTAATATTTGTTATTCTAGATAAAACTAATACTATTGATGTGAAAATAATAAAAAAAGAGAAAAGCGAAGACGAATATATTAATAATGGTTTAACATTGAGTGACGCAAACCTAAGCAACTCTAATGGTAAAGAAGATAAGTTTTATTATAATCAATTAGACGAAACAGCAAAGATAATTTATGATAAACTTGTTGAAAATAAAGAGAATTTAAAAAGTGGTACAGCACAAATTGAATTTACGAAAAAAGAATTTGATAGTTTATTAGGAAAGAGTGACGGATTAAATATATTAAGCAATGAATATCAAAATGCGGTAGATGCATTGAGATATGATAACGTAGAATTTTATTATGTTGATTTTTCTAAAATGATTTTAAAAACAATAACATATACTCGAGGAAGAGATGTAAGTTATAAAGTGTATTTAGCATGTAATGAAAATGAGGCGAATTATTTAGATGAATCAATTACAAAAGACGATATAAATGCACAATTAGATGAGTTAGAGAAAAAAGCAGATGAAATACTTCAAGGCGCACAAGGAAGCAATTATAAAAAAATACAATATATTCACAATTGGTTGATTGATAATATTAAATATGACACTACATATTCAAAACCTAATACCAGAAACATATATGGAGCTTTAATTAGTGGAGAAGTAGTATGTGAAGGATATGCAAAAAGTTTCAAGTATTTATTGGATAAGTTAGACATACCTTGTATTTTAGTTTCAGGTGAAGCGGTTAATTCAGAAGGAAAAAGAGAAAATCATATGTGGAATTATGTCAAAATTAATGCAATCTGGTATGCAGTTGATGTTACATGGGATGATCCAATAATTTTGAATAATGGTGAATTAAATAAAGAAAATAGATATAAATATTTTTGTCAAGGTGATAACATAGATTCTAACCATTTTATTTCAAATAAAATAACAACGAATGGCCAAGAATTTGAATATCCAGAATTATACCATAAGGAGCAATAGAAAGGATTATAAATATGAAATATTATATTACAACAATGGGATGCCAACTAAATGAAAATGATTCAGAAAAATTAGCTGGAATCGTTGAAGGTATGGGATTCGAAAAAACAGAAAAATTAGAAGAAGCGGATTTAGTAATATACAATACTTGCTGTGTTAGAGAAAATGCAGAAGAAAGATTATTCGGAAAATTGGGAGAATTAAAAAAGCAAAAAGAAGAAAAAGAAACAATTATAGCAATAGGTGGATGCATGATGCAAGAACCTGCAATGCTTGAAAAAATCAAGAAAAGCTATAATTATACAGATATTGTATTTGGAACACATACACTACACAAATTTGAAGAAGATTTGAAAAAAGTATTGGAAAATGGAAAGAAAGTAAGAGACGTAATAGATATAGATGGCGAAGTAATAGAAGATTTACCAATCAAAAGAAATGATAACTTTAAAGCTTCAGTTACAATAATGTATGGTTGTAATAATTTTTGTTCATACTGCATAGTTCCTTATGTTAGAGGAAGAGAAAGAAGTAGAGAGCCTGAAAAAATCCTTGAAGAAGTGGAAATGCTTGCAAAAGAAGGATATAAAGAAATTACTTTATTAGGCCAAAATGTAAATTCATATAATGGAAGAGAAAATTATAAATTTGCAAACTTGTTAAATGATGTATGCAAAATAGATGGAATAGAAAGAGTTAGATTTATTTCACCACATCCAAAGGATTTTACAGACGATGTTATTGAAGCGATTGCTAATAATCCTAAAATAGCAAGAGTATTACACTTGCCGTTACAATCAGGTAGCTCTGCAGTATTGAAAAAAATGAATAGAAAATATACAAAAGAGCAATATTTAGAACTTGTTGACAAAATAAAAACAAGAATACCAGATGTAGTATTATCAACAGATATAATAGTAGGTTTCCCAGGAGAAACAGAAGAAGACTTTGAAGACACACTAGATGTAGTTGGAAAAGTAAATTATGAACAAGTATTTATGTTCATATATTCAAGAAGAGAAGGAACAGTTGCAGACAAGATGGAAAACCAAATACCAGAAGAAATAAAACATAAAAGATTTGATAGATTAAAAGAGTTATTTGACAGCAGAGTTTCAGAAAACAATCAAAAATATATAGGAACAACACAAAAAATCCTAGTAGACGGATACAGCAAAAACGACAAAGAAACACTAACAGGAAGAACAGACACAAACAAAGTCGTTAACTTTAAAGGAAACGAAGAACTAATAGGAAAAATGATAAACATCAAAATTACAGAAGAGCATAAATGGTACCTATCAGGAGAAATCAAATAATAAAAGAAGTAAAGTTGAAAAAATTAAATTTTCCAAAGAAAAGGATTGGAAAGATTGAACGAATTTCAAGGCAAAATAATTTGTGAAATACAATATATAAAAGGAGTAAGGTTGAAAAAGAATTAAATTTTTACAAGGAAAGATGTATTTAAAAGGCAAGGGAGCGTATGTGTATACGTAACCGCGTTTTAAATGCATATTGACGCAGTAAAAATTGTAATTATTTTTCAACGCAAGGAGGAAAAACAATGGCAGAACTATCACCAATGATGCAACACTACATGGAAAAAAAGGAAGAATACAAAGACTGCATACTATTTTACAGACTAGGCGACTTTTATGAAATGTTTTTCGACGACGCAATAACAGCATCAAGAGAACTAGAAATAACGCTAACAGGAAGAGCATGTGGACTTGAAGAAAGAGCACCAATGTGCGGAGTACCATTCCATGCAGCAGACATGTACATAGCAAAACTAATATCAAAAGGCTACAAAGTAGCTATATGCGAACAATTAGAAGATCCTAAAACAGCAAAAGGAATAGTAAAAAGAGACGTAATAAGAGTTGTGACACCCGGAACAGTAATAGAAAGCAATTTATTAGATGAAAAGAAAAACAACTTTATAATGTCAATAGTAAAAAAAGGATTGTTCTATGGAGTAGCTGTATGTGATGTAAGTACAGGAGATTTCTTAGCAACGCAAATAACAGAAGAAAATAATTTTGAAAAATTATTAGACGAAATTGCAAGATTTATGCCAGTTGAAATAATAACAAATAGAATGATGTATGAATCTGAAAAAGAGATTTCAAGAATAAAAGACAGAATAGATGTATGTATATCCAATACTGAGGAAGAAAGTTTTTCAGAAGAAACAGACTTTTTAGAAAAAATGTATACATTTAAAAATGAAACTGGAAAAAATCTAAAAGATAATTTATTTGCAGTTACAGCAATAAATGGATTAACAGCGTATTTGAGTGCAACACAAAAAATAAAATTAGATCATATTAACACAATTGAATTATATAGAACAACTAAATACATGGCTTTAGATGTAAATGCTAGAAGAAACTTAGAATTAACAGATAGAATGAGAGATAAATCTAAAAAAGGAACACTTTTATGGGTATTAGATAAAACATCAACATCAATGGGCGGAAGAATGTTAAGAAGATGGATTAATGATCCATTAGTTGATGTAAAAGAAATAAATGAAAGACTTGAAGCTGTAAAAGAGTTGAAAGAAAACATGATTCTAAGAGGAGATATCATAGAAACATTAAATAAAGTATATGATATTGAAAGACTTGCAGGAAGAATTTCATATGGAAATGCAAATGCAAGAGATTTAATATCTTTGAAAAATTCATTAAGCAAATTACCAGAATTAAAACAAGAATTAAGTCAAACTGAATCACCAATGCTAAGAGAAATGTATGCAGAACTTGATGAACTAAAAGATATTACAGAATTAATTGAAAAATCAATTGTGGAAGATCCACCAATAACTATAAAAGAAGGTGGAATAATCAAAACAGGATATGATGAAGAAATTGATGAATGTAAAAGAGCAGCAATAGAAGGAAAAAGCTGGCTTGTAAACATTGAAGCAAAAGAAAGAGAATTAACAGGAATTAAAAATTTAAAAGTAGGATATACAAAAGTTTTTGGATATTACATAGAAGTTACTAAATCATTTTTGAAACAGGTACCAACAGACAGATATATAAGAAAACAAACTTTAACAGGAGCAGAAAGATTTATAACAGAAGAATTAAAGTCAATTGAGGATAAAGTTCTAGGCGCAGAAGAAAGAATAATCACATTAGAGTATGAAGAATTTGTAAAAATAAGAACGAAAATATCATCACAAATAGAAAGATTACAAAAATCAGCAACAGTTGTTGCCATAGTTGATGTATTAAATGACTTTGCAACAGTAGCCGAAGATTATGAATATTGTATGCCAACAGTAGATGATGAAGATGAAATCTTAATAAAAGACGGACGTCATCCAGTAATTGAAAGAATGATAGATGGCGGATCATTTGTTGAAAATGACACATATTTAAATAGAAGAGATGACAGATTATCAATTATAACAGGACCAAATATGGCCGGAAAATCAACATATATGAGACAAGTAGCATTAATAACATTGATGGCTCAAATAGGAAGCTTTGTACCAGCAAGTTCAGCTAAAATTGGAGTAGTTGATAAAATTTTCACAAGAGTTGGAGCATCAGACGATTTAAGTATGGGACAAAGTACTTTTATGGTTGAGATGTCAGAGGTCGCAAACATATTAAAAAATGCAACTAAAAACAGCTTGGTAATATTAGATGAAATAGGAAGAGGAACATCAACATATGATGGACTAGCAATAGCATGGGCAGTAGCTGAGTATATTGCAGATACAAATAATATTGGTTGTAAAACATTATTTGCAACACATTATCATGAATTAACTTCATTAGAAGAAAAATTAGATGGAGTACGAAATTATCAAATAGCAGTAAAAGAAAAAGGAGAAGATGTAATTTTCTTAAGAAAAATTATACCAGGTGGAACAGACGAAAGTTATGGTATTCACGTAGCAAAATTAGCAGGTGCTCCTAAAAAAATGTTAACAAGAGCAAATGAGATATTGAAAACTTTAGAAAAAAAGGTTAGAATTAAAGAGCAAAAAGAAGAAAAAGAAATGAAGAAGCAAGTATCTGGACAATTAGATATGTACAATTATAAATTAGCAGATATTGCATCTGAATTAGACAAAATTGATGTAAACGAATTAACACCAATTGATGCACTAAATACAATAGTCAAAATAAAAGAAAAAATGAAATAGGAGGGTCAAAAAATGAAATGCCCAAAATGTAATGAAGAAATCGCAGATGGAGCTAAATTCTGTACAAAATGTGGAGTTAATATTGAAGAAGAAAAAGCAAGAATTGCTGAAGAAAATGAAAGAAAGCAAAAAGAAGAAGAGGCAAGAAAAAAAGAAATTGAAGACAGAAAAAAATTAGAAGAAATTAGAAAGCAAGAAGAATTAAAAAGAGAAGAAGAAATAAAAGAAGCAGAAAAGGAAGAAGCAATTCGAAAAGCTAAAGAAGAGGGAATAGAATTAGAAATAATCGATAAAAAGCCAGAACCAGAGCCAGAAGAAAAGCCAGTAGAATTTAAAAAGAAAGAAGAAGCTCCCAAAAAGAAAAAACAAAAAGTAAAAATTAAGAAAAATATATTTCAAGTAATAATTAATAAATTGATTTTTATAATAATAGTTGCAGCTTTAATAATAGGTGGAGTATATTATTGCTATACTCAAGATTTATTACCTGAATTTGCTCAAAACCAAGTAAAAGAATTCGATGAAACATTGCAAAATGTAATAAAATTAAATAATGAAGTAAATGATAAAAAGAAAAGCACAACAACATCAGCAGATGAAAATAAAACAGACTTAGAAGAAAGTAAAAACGAAACAAATTCAGTAGACGTAAAAGAAAATAAGAACGAAACTAATTCAGTTGCCGAAAATAAAAACGAAGTAAATACAGTAAATGAAAATAAAACGGATTCAACAGAAAATAAAAATGAAGCAGATTCAGTAAATACAAGTAATATAGCGCCAGTTGAAAATTTGTAAACAAAATATAATATTAAATATGAAAAAAATATGAAAAAAAAATGAAAAAAACTATTGTTAAAAATAATAATTAGTGATATAAATATTTCATGTTAAAAATTCATGAGAAAAAATGTAGGAGGAAAGAGTAATGAAAAAAATAATATCAATTGCTTTATTAATAGTAGTTCTTTTAGGAACACTAGCTGTAAATGTAAATGCAGCAACAACAGATTCAGTTAATGAAATATATACAATAGGATCAAAGTATGGAATGACAGAAAATGACAAACAACAATTACAAAACTTTATAGACAGAAATGGAATAACAGAAGCTCAAGCAGCAAAATTAGTAGAAAAAGCTAAGGAAGCTGAACAAGTTATGGTATCAGCTGGAAAAACAAAATACAGCGAATTAACTACAGCTCAAAAAGACAAATTAAAAGAAATTGCTAATTCAGCAGCAAGTGAAATAGGAGTTTCATTAGTATTCAAAACAAAAAGCGTTGAAATCTGGAAAGATGGTAAAAAAGTATTAGTAGTAACAAATAATGATGGAAAATTAGCATATACAGGAAATACAGCTAATGTTGTAGCAATAGCAGTATCTTCAATTGCAGTAGTTGCCCTAGCTGCTATTATAGTAAATAAAAGAGTAGCTGCAAAAGCAGAATAATAAAGGAATAATATGCAATATGCTATAAAAGCAACTATTAAAAAAGTAATAGTTGCTTTTTTAATTGTTATTGTCTTTTTTGGATTAATAAATATTTTTTTAGGGCAACAAATTAATCTAAATATATCCTTAATTAATAAAATGGCAATAGATAAAAGTGCTAAAAAAGAAGAAATAATGGCAATAGATACCAATACAAATAAAATTCAAAATTATCCAGAATATGGAGCACAATATGCAACAATAGAAATCCCAAGAATCGACGTTAATCTACCAGTTTATTTTGGAAGTACACTAGATGTTTTGAAAAATGGTGTAGGACATGATAGTGCAAGCTATTTTCCAGGCGAAGGCGGATCAATAATATATATGGGACATAATTCTAAGAATGCATTTAGAAGATTTTCTGAACTAAAAAAAGGTGATGAAATAACTGTAAAAACATCTTATGGAGATTTTACATATAAAATATACGATATGAAATTAATTGAGGAAACAGACTTAGATGCATTACCAATTCAAAAGGATGAAGAAATATTAATGTGTTATACATGCTACCCATTTAATAATATTGGATATGCCACACAAAGATATGTGGTATATGCAAAACCAATTTAATGTGAGGAAGAGTACATGAAAAAAGTAATAGAAACAATCATAAAAATTATATTAGTTATATTATTATTTATAACTATTTTTGCATTTGGAATATTAAATATATTATCAAATACAATATTGAACCAAGAATATACATTAAATAAACTAGAAGAAACAAATTATTATGCAAATATATATTCACAAATTAAATCAGATTTTAGAAATTATATATATCAATCAGGACTAGATGAAAATGTAATTGAAGACATAGTAACACCAGAAGAAGTAAAAAATGAAACTAGAAAAATAATTGTAGGAATATATAATGGATTACATGAAGATGTTGATACTACTAAGATTCACGATAGGTTAAATGATAATATAAACAAAAGCTTAGAAGGAAAGAAAATTGATAGTCAAACTCAAGAAGCGATAAATACATTCGTTAATCAAATAGTAGACCAATATCAAGAAACAATAACTAAAACAGAATACGAAAACCCAATATACAAAAACTTTTCAAAAATACAAAAAATAGTTAATAAAGGTAAAAAAATTACAATATTATTAGCCGTAACACTAGGAGCATTAATAATTATTACATATTACAAAAAAATATTTAAAAACATTGCATACCTAGGTACAGCACTATTCAGTGATGGAATAGCATATATATTTTTAGATATGTATATATCAAAAAAAGTCGATATTGAAAATCTTACAATATTAAATGATGCAATAACAATAACGTTAAGAGAATACTTACAAAGCATTTTAAAAGAAATATTTTTATATGGTGGAATATTATTAATAATTGGATTAGCACTAATAATTTTAGGAAATACAATTCATGGATTAAAATATTATAGTAAAAAAAGAAAAAGTGCACATTGATGTGCACTTTTTTCATGCAATATGAATGTTCATCATACATCCTAGAATATTAAACAATACTACATAAAAATTAGAAATTAATTTGAAAAAATTCATATGCAATAAATTAAAGATATATTACAATTTGATGTCAAATATTGAAAAAGAAACTTATTATCAATATAATTAAAAAAAACGTATGTGAGGAAAAAGATGAATAGTAAATATAATTCAAAAGGAATAACTTTATTAGTATTAGTAATAACTGTTGTTATTATGCTATTATTAGCAGCGATTGTAATTAATTATACATTAGGAGATAATGGCATTTTTGAAGAAACTCAAAAAAGTAAATACATGACGTATGTACAAGCATTAGATGATACAATAAAAGCATACACACTAAAAAATGATGATCCATATTCATCATCAAAAAAAACAATATCAGATTTAGTTAATGAAGGAATGTTAATTAAAATAAATTTAGATGGTGGAAAATCAATTTATTATGTAACAAATGAAGGAATAAATAAACTAGGTTTAAGTGGCAAATTGAAAAACAAAACTAACTTAGAAGATGAATTTAGAAATCTAACAGATTGGCCGGAGAATAAATTTAAAACAGTTGAGGATTTGTATCCTTATGGAGTTTTTGTTACAGATAATGATTTGAATGCTGCATATTTATATAAGAAAACATACGGAAAATTGTTTAACTTTGGAGTAGAAAGTCAAATAGCAGATAATGGAACATATAATGGCAGATTAATTAATATATATCCAAAACAAATTGTTGACTCTGAACAAGAAGTTGTAATCCTTGTAGATAGAACAATAAGTATGGCACTTGATATTGCTGAATCAGGCGATTATATGCCAGTAGTTGTTGATTCAAATGGAAATTTTGACTATGAAGCAGGATATAGTAAAACAAGATGGTCACTTACAGTAGATACTTTAGACAGATTTATAGATAAATATTTAAGCAATAACAAAAGACAAAAGAAAAAAGTTACTATCATAACATATTATGGATATGAATACGGAGCAGATGGCTTAGCATTGTCAAACTTAGGAACATTTACTAGTCCAAGTGAAGCTAAAAAATCATATAGTAAAATATTTAATATTGCCCAATATAGAACAATTTTAGATGAATTGAAAGAAAAAGGAGCTTTAAAATGTGGAGTACCATTAAGTTATTATTCTGCAAAGTCACATAAATATCAAATCTATTTAACAAATTCACAAGATTCAAGCTTAAGAAGTGCAGCAAGTACGACAATATTTAAAAATGGAGCACCATCATTAGGTTCAGGAACCTGTACACCAAATGCATTAAAATATGCATATGAATATGTATCTGGAAAAAGCGAGGAACCAACAAATGTTGTTCTACTAACAGATGGTGATGCAAATACATTTATGGACGATAATGGAAAGTGGTATGGCAGTACACAAACAATTAAAGATAAAACTAAAGAATATGCTCAAAAAATAGTAGGTATAACTAAGGCAGGATATCAGACAACATTATACGGGGTAGCTGTATCTACAGATGCAACAGCATCATCATTCCAATCTGACCTTGGTGCATACTTAACTAAATATTTCTCGGCAACAGATGCAAGCAGTTTATTAGATAGCTTTAATACAATATTAAAAGACGTTGATAAAGATAATTCATCAGCAATAACAGAAGGAAAGTTAGAGGATAGTTATAAAGATGTTCAAGAAGTTAAAATTGATGTATACAACAGTGAAGATAAACTAAACACATTAATTACATATGACTATATGGAAAACGCGCAATACAACTTGCTTGATATATATCAAGACATGAGCATCGACTTGAAAAAAGCGTTCCAAGTCATAGATGAGAATCCACAAATAACAGAAGAATACGATAAAATAGATGTAACAATATACTATTATGGAGATGACTAATAAAAAAGCAAAGTTGACATAAAAGTAAAGAGGTAATATAATAGGGACATGCAATAAAATTTATTACAACATAAGGAGGTGCTAACTATGGCAGAAACCAATTTAACGGGAATAGCTATTTCAGTAGAAATGCTGGAAAAGAGATTCGCAAAAAAGAAAATCGCAGCCAAGTTAGAGAAAGCATTAAAGTCCCAGAAAAAACGGACCAAAAAGCTTTTGAAGGAAGTGAAGGAATTCGCGCAGGAAAGTGGACAGAATCCAGATCAACTTATTAAAACGGAGTTTCCAATAAGGTTGAATCTTATGGTGTATGTTATCAATACCTCAATGACCATGCTTCTTTCCAATGAGAAAGAAGATAGCTTGGATGCCTTAATCTTATGTTTGTTAACAGAAGAAAACGCCAAGTGGAACATTGAAGCATTTGAAGGAAAACTTCATACCATGAGAGAGGATTACAAACTGTACTTAAACCAGGAAAAGTTCAATTCGATGTGCGAAGAAGGAGGCTATCCATATAACAATGGAGGCGGGTATCTGAGTTAGCTCGATAATTTGATCCTTAAAATGATAAATCCTGATTGTCAAAAAATTGACAATCAGGATTTATTAAATTACGCCTTTAGCTTTGTGAAACGAAGTGAAACAACAACCGCCAGCTATGCTGG
>USQZ01000030.1 GCA_900556975.1 uncultured Clostridium sp.
TTTTAGATTCTTCAATAGTAATTACACCATCTTTAGAAACCTTTTCCATAGCATCTGCAATTAAGCTACCGATTTCTTCATCATTAGCTGAAATGCTTGCAACTCTTGCAATATCTTCTTTACCATTTACATCTGATGAAATCTTTTTCAATTCTTCAACAGCCTTATTTGTTGCCTTATCCATACCTCTCTTAATTGCCATTGTATCTCCACCGGCTGCAATATTTCTAATTCCTTCTTTAATCATTTTTTGAGCTAAAACTGTAGCAGTTGTTGTTCCATCACCTGCAACATCATTAGTTTTTATAGAAACTTCTTTAACTAATCCAGCTCCCATATTCTCATAGGGATCTTCAAGTTCAATCTCTTTTGCTATAGTAACACCATCATTTGTAATAAGAGGTGCACCAAAATTTTTATCAAGTACAACATTTCTTCCTTTTGGACCTAATGTAACTTTAACAGTATCTGCTAATTTATTAACACCATCCAATAATGCTTTTCTAGCATCTTCACCATATTTAATATCTTTTGCCATTTAAAATCATCTTCCTTTCCTATTCTACAATAGCCAAAATATCAGATTGGCTAACAATTAAATACTCTTCATTTTCGTACTTAACTTCTGTTCCTGCATATTTATTTAAAATAACTTTATCCCCTTTTTTTACATACATTTCTTCTTTTTGACCATCTACAATCTTTCCTGGTCCTACTTCAATAACCTCAGCTATTTGTGGTTTTTCTTTGCTTGCAGTAAGGATAATTCCACTTTTAGTTGTTTCTTCTTTTTCTTTCATTTTAATTAAAACTTTGTCTGTTAATGGTTTTATCATTTTTACTACCTCCTTCAAAATTAGCACTCTTTATCTGAGCCTGCTAATAATTTATACCTTTTTCTACAAATTGTCAATACTATTTATATGATTTAATCAAAAAAAAATTACTAAATTTTAAAAAATCTAGTAACTTTTTTATTCTTATTCTTCAATACTTGTTAAATCAATTTTATTTCCATTTTCATCGATTGGATAATAATCAATAATATAATAAGCCTTATCTTTATGTGAAAGTAAAAATTCCAAAGTATCCTCTTGATCAACACCTTCAACACTAGAAACTGTTCTTATTTTAGCAGTAAACTTTGATAAATACTTAGAAACATCAGTTATTTTTGTATTTTCAACCAAAGACAACTCCACATTCGTATTATCTATAAAACTTACTAACCCCTTCTCCTCTTGTTGCAATGAAAACTGCATAACATATAAATCTTTATATTCATTAGGATTTGATAATATCTCTACATATTTTTGATCAAAATCTACATTTTCATCTTCAGCTAATTTATAAATATACTTAGCCACAAAATCCATCATAGAAACAACCTTTGAACCACTATGGTCATTATATCCACTAATGAAATTTTTTAAAATTATATTTGCATTATCATAACCTAACTTTTCTATCTCACTACCATATCCAATTTCAGTTAAGGTAACATTCTCATCAGCTTCTTTCTCTCTATCCTCATCATACTTCTTATAAAAAATACATATAAAAACAACTAAAACAACAAGTATTATCAATAGCAATAAGTTTATTAATGCTTTCTTTTTATTCATATAATCACCTTTCTCTTCTGTAACATCACATCTATTTAATTTTCGCTGCTTTTATTTGTGGCAACATCACTCATTTCTTCAAGAACAATTTGCTCATTTTCATCTAATCTGTAACGAGGCAACTCAGGAAGTTCATCAAGTGAAGATATCCCGAACATCTTCAAAAATTCATCAGTTGTTCTATACATTGTAGGTCTACCTGGAGCATCCATCTTTCCCGCTTCTTCAACCAAATGATACTCTAATAATCTATATAAAGTTCCATCTGAATTAACACCTCTTATAGCCTCAATCTCAGCACGTGTTATTTTTGGATTGTATGCAATAATTGATAAAATTTCTAATGCAGCTGAAGATAAAGAAGGCTTTGCTCTATTATCAAACAACTGAACTAAGCATTCATATGCACCCTTTTTAGTAGTCATCTGATAACCATCATTAACTTTTATAATTTCTATTCCTCTAGACTCATCCTTGCAATCTTCCATATAACTTCTAACTATTGCCTCTACTTCATCTGGTGTCATCTCTAATATTTTAGCCATTTCTGAAACAGTAACAACCCTTCCAGCAGCAAATAACATAGATTCAATTAAAGATTTTGCATTTTCTATTTTCATTTCAATCCCTACCCAAAATATAATATCTCTTAATTAACATATCTATTATTACACGAAATAAATTTAAAGTCAAATACACCGAAAAATAGCTGAAAAGTATTGATTTATACGTAATTTAGTGTTATAATAGTGATGTATTTATGAAAGGAATGGAAAAAATGCAAGTTAAAGTAAAAGAAAATAAATCTTTATTTAAAAAAATAATAGATAAAATAAAAAATAGTTCTTTATACTATATGATAAATTCTTCAGACGCTGAAGTAATTTCACCAGAAGAAGTTGATTCAACTGAAAAAGTATCAAAATTAGCTACTTCTTCTAATATTTCAGAAGCTGAAATGTGGAATATAGAAAGAGCTTTTAATGAAAGCGATACAGCTTTAGATAGTATTGAAGCAGAAGTTTCTAAAGTCCCTGACTTCAAGAAAGAATCTAATAATCCATTTAGTATTGAAGAAGAGGAAAAACAAAATTCTGATAAAGAAATTGATTCAGATGAAGAATTAACATCTTCTACACTTAGAACTAGCAAACCACAAATCACTATTCAACATCCTGTTCAACCAGCAAGAGCTCAAAAGAAAGCAACTGTTGACAGAGATAGAAGTGATGATTAATAAAATCGAGGCAAATCTCATCTCATATAAAAAGATGCATTTTTAAAAAATGCATCTTTTTTATTTCTATTTAAATAAATTACTATATAAAATAATTGTTAAACTAATCATTTTATAATTTTAATTTCTACTCTACCTCTTCAAATTCACCAATTAAATCATAATCACTATTACTTACGATTTTACATTTTACAAATTTACCTACTAAATCATCTTGAATATTATTAACATATATTATTCCATCAGTATCAGGTGAATCCATATATGATCTACCTTCATAAAATAAACCATCATCTGAAATTCTTTCAATTAAAACATCATATTCTTTTCCTATTTTCTCATTCATCTTTTCTCTAGAAATTTCATTTTGAATATTCATAATAATTTTTCTTCTTTTTTCTTTAGTCTTTGGATGAACTTGATTTTCAAACTTAGCTGCTGGAGTTCCATCTTCCTTAGAATATGTAAAACATCCCAATCTATCAAATCTTAAATCTTTTACTGCTTCTTCTAAAATTGCAAAATCCTCTTCTGTCTCTCCAGGGAAACCAACTATCAAGCTAGTTCTTATTATAACATCAGGAATTTCTTTTCTTATCTTATTAACAATATCACGAATGTTCTTTCCAGAAGTTTTTCTATTCATTTTCTTTAAAATACTATCTGAAAAATGTTGAATAGGAATATCAAAATAATTACAAATCTTGTCCTCTGATTTAACCACTTCAAGAAGTTCATCAGTAATACTTTCAGGATAAGCATATAAAAATCTTATCCATTTAATCTTTTCAATTTTGCATAATTTTTTTAACAATTCAGGTAATCTATATTCATTATATAAATCGATTCCATACTTTGTTGTATCTTGTGCAATTACTATAATTTCTTCATAACCATTTTCAGCTAAACTTTTAGCTTCCTCTATTATATCTTCAAACTTTCTGCTCTCATATCTTCCTCTAATATAAGGAATTGCACAATACGTACAAAAATTATCACATCCTTCGGCAATTTTTAAATATGCCATTTTATCACCAGTAGCAATAACTCTATTTCTATAAGACATATAGTCGCTTTCATTTGATGAGTCTTTCACTAATTCCGCAATCTTTTCCCAAAAGTTTTTATATTCATCTATACTCAACCATAAATCTACTTCAGGAATAGCTTTTTCAAGATTATCTTTATATCTTTTTACCAAACATCCCATAGCAACTAAATATTTGCAATTAGATTTTTTATATTCAGCCATTTCCAAAATAGTATTTATAGCTTCTTCTTTTGCAGATGCAATAAATCCACAAGTATTAACAATTATCATATCCGCTTCTTTTGGATCATTTACAATCTCAAAATTATGTTTTTTCAAAACAGACATTCCCATCTCTGTATCAACTAAATTTTTACTGCATCCTAATGATATAAAACCAACCTTCATATAAAACTCCTTATAATATTACTCACTATATATATGTTTTCGAGTAAGCTCTAACAAATTCAATTTTGTAAAGCCTTCTATTTGAACTCTCGTTCTCTCTTTCTTTAGTTCTTTTGAAAAAATATTTATTAATTTCTTTTTATGTTCGTCATCATTTAAATCAATAAAATCAATAATTATAATTCCACCTATGTCACGCAATCTAATTTGTTTCTCAATTTCAACTGCTGCTTCTTTATTAATTAAAAATGCTGTATTTTCTAAATTAACTTTTCCAGTAAATTTAGCAGAATTAACATCAATTGCAGTTAAAGCTTCTGTTTTATCAATAGTTATAAAACCTCCACTTTTAAGCCATACTTTTCTATTCTCAGATACCTCAAGTTGATGTTGTATATTATATTTAAGCATAACTTTTTCTATATCACAAACGACTGCTATATCTTCTTTTCTCAAAACCTTAAGTTTGCTTACAACAGTCTTTTTCATTTCTTCAGTGCCAACATGAATTACTTTCAAATCTTTATCTATTAAATCTAATAGTAACTTATCAATCATTTCATCTGCTTTACTAATTAACTTTGGAAAATCATTATCATTAAATTTAGTACCTATAATGTTATTCCACTTATTTATAAGGCTTCCTAAATCGACTCTCAAATCTTCCTTCGTTTTTCCTATAGCAGAAGTTCTAATTATAGCTCCCATGCCTTCAGGTAAAAGATCTTTAACAATTGAAATAAGTCTATTTCTTTCTTGTACATTTTCAACTTTTTGTGAAATAGTAACAAATGAAGAATTAGGTAATAAAACAATATATCTACCTGGCAAATTAATATGTGTAGACGCTCTTGCACCTTTTTTATTATAGCTATCTCTTTTTATTTCAACAATTATAGGCATTCCAACTTTTAAAAGCTTTTCAATTCTTTGATTCTCCCACTCATTAGCATCATTCTTTGTAACATCTACTTTAGGTAAAACATCTTTTAAATGAATAAATGCATTTTTATTTTCCCCGACATTAACAAATGCTGCTTGAAGTCCTGGAAGAATATTTTGAACCTTACCTATATAAATATTTCCTTCTAATCTCTTTTTATATTTTGAATCCTTATATTTCTCAGTTAAAACTCCATCTTCTAGTAAAAGTATATTTTCTATTTCTCCATCTGTGTATATAACTAGCTCTTTCATAAATTAATAAAACCTTCCTAATTAAATTTATTCATTGCCACATCAATATTTTGATTTAAAATAACATCAACCGCATCGGCAGCAAGTTTAATTCCTTTTTCTAATTCTTTTTTTGCTGACTCTGGAATTGCTCCAATAACATATTCTATCAAATCCTCATGTCCAACAGGTTTTCCTATTCCAACTCTCACTCTTGCAAAATTTTGATTTCCTACAAAATGCACAACTGACTTCATTCCATTATGTGTTCCAGGTCCACCGCTTTTTCTAATTCGAATAACTCCAGGCTCTAAATCTATATCATCATATATTACAATGATTTTATCAGAAGTTATTTTATAAAAATCCATAACTTCTCTAACAGATTCTCCACTTAAATTCATAAAAGTTTGTGGTTTTAATAATATAACTTTTTCACCGTTAACCATACCATTTCCGAATAATCCTTTAAATTTTGATTTAGAAACATCAATATCATATTTTTTTGAAAGTTCATTTATAACATTAAACCCCATATTATGACGTGTATTAGCATAATCACTCTCAGGATTACCTAAACCTATAATTAAAAACATTTAAAAATCCACCTTTTATAAAAAACTATCATCTTATTTTACTACATTTTCCGAAATTTAACAACCCCATACACCAAGTATTCTGCCATAAATTATGGTATTTTTTATATTTTTGTATTAAAATATTCATATATAAAGAACAAAAACAAACATTAATAACATTTGCACTTATTATAACATTTTTAAGTCCACGTCTTTGTTCGCACGCGAAATTTGCAAGGCAAATTTCTGTACATTATTATTTTTATATAATAGACAGTTCGAAAATTTTTCCTATTATATAATAAAGGAGTAAAAATGCAACCATTAGTAAGTATAATAATTCCAGTATTTAATAATGAAATTTCAATTTCAGAAACAATTAGAAGTATTAGAAATCAAACATATACAAACATAGAAATTCTTATCATAGATAATGGATCATTAGACAGTAGTATTGCAGTTTTAGAAAAACAAATTCAGCATGACAAAAGAATCAAAGTATATGTAAAAGACACTGTTGACTTTATAGAAGCACAAAAATTTGGCCTAAAAGTAGCTAAAGGAACATACGTCATGTTCTTCGAATGTGGAAAATTAATGAGCGAAAATTTAATTGAATATTTCATATCATGTCTAGAAAAAAATCCTGCAGATATAGTTACATGTGATTTCTTCTCAATACTAGAATATCAATTACTAACTCCACATACAATTGCACAGTCATCACCTAAAGAAAAAATTGAATTATTAAGTAATGTAAAATATCTTCAAAAAATGTACTCCTCTAACGACCACATTTGCACAAATTGCGCAATTGTGTGGAATAAATTAATACATAGAACTTGGCTTTTAAGCACTCAATACCATGCCATAAAAGATAAAGTAAATATTAGTTATAATTTTCTAACCAAAAAGTCTAAAATCTTAGTCACAAATCAAATATTAATTTGTGACGTTATATATGATAAATTTTTAAAAGATAATAGTTTAGATCTCAATGAGTTAAATGCTCTAGAATTTTTAGAAACTTTACTAATTAAATATAAAAAACAAAAATTAACCACTGCAACTTTTAATACAGCTGAACGATTATTAAAATTTTTGCTAAAACTACGAAAACAAACAACCTTTTTCGCATTGAGAATTAAAGATAAAGATGAACTAAAACAAACTTTAAACAAAAAATTTAATAGTATATATCAATTCTTAAAAATAAAATATCCAGATAAAGAAAAACGATATTCTCCGATTTATAAAGATTATCTTACACTACTAAAAGACGAAAAATTCAGAGAAAAATATTATTACCTTTATCCTGATTATCTTATACGATATGAAAAACCTATCTTCCCTCACCAATATTGGGAAGATGGTTACTTCATTCCAATCGAAGGCGATGATGACACTGAATATGAAACTATAGAATATTTTTAAAAGCAGATCTTAATTATAAATAGTCTGCTTTTTTTCTTGGCAAATTAAGACAAAAGGTATATAATATCGACATAGTAATCTTAAGACAAGGGGGGATTATCTATGAAATTAAACAAAATTTTAGAAGGTCTTGAAGTAAAAGAAACAGTTAATGATCTAGATTTAGATATAACTAACATACACTCAGACTCAAGGAAAATTAAAGAAGGCGGACTATTTATTGCAATAAAAGGATATTTGCAAAATGGTATTGATTACTTAGATTCTGCAATTTCAAATGGCGCAGTTGCCGCAATTGTTGAAGATGATGTAGACATATCAAAATTACCAAACACAATTACCTACATAAAAGCCGGTGATACAAGAAAAGCACTAGCCATAACAAATCGCAATTTATATGATAACCCATCACGAAAATTTAAACTAATAGGAGTTACTGGAACAAAAGGAAAAACGACAACAACATTTATGATTAAATCACTTTTAGAAGCACATGGTCTAAAAGTTGGTTTAATGGGAAGTATTGCTATATATATTGGCAATGAAAAATTAGAAGACACAGACAGAACAACACCTGAAAGTGATGAAATTCAAGAATATTTTGCTAAAATGGCTAATGCACATGTAGATGTAGCAATAATTGAAGTATCATCTCAAGCAATGAAACTTCACAGAGTTGACGGATGCGATTTTGATATTGGCGTATTCACAAACCTAACAGAAGACCACATTAGTAAAAATGAACATGCAAGCATGGAAGAATATTTCGATTGCAAATGTATGTTATTCGATAAATGTCCTATTGGATTTATTAACGCAGATGATAAAACTGTAATAACAATAAAAGATAAAAATAAAACTTGTAAATTTAAAACTTTTGGAATTGATAACCCAGCTGATATAAGAGCTAAAGAAGAAACTTTAAAAATCACTCCATCATGCATCGACTTTGTGGCAGATATAGATGGTAAACGTGAACAATTTGAAGTATCTATTCCAGGTAGATTCAGTGTTTACAACTCACTTGGAGCAATCAGTGTAGCACATGAATTCGGTGTAACTCCAGACGAAATGAGAAAAGCTCTGAAAGACCTAAAAGTTTTAGGAAGAAATGAATTAGTTCCTAACAAATTAGGACTAACAATATTAATAGATTATGCTCATACTCCATCTAGTTTGGAAAGCATACTAGAATCTGTTAAAGCATATGCAAAAGGAAGAATCATATGTGCTTGGGGCGTTGGTGGAGACAGAGACAGCAAAAAACGTCCTATAATGGGTGAGATCTCAGGAAGACTAGCTGATTACACAATATTAATGTCTGATCAAGTAAGAACTGAAGATCCATTAAAAATATTACAAGATATTGAAGTTGGAGTTAAAAAATCTGGTGGAAAATACACAATTATTGTTGACAGAACTGAAGGGATAAAACACGCCTTAGAAGTTGCAACACCAGAAGACATTATTGTAATTCCAGGTTTAGGACATGATTTATATTTAGAGAGAAATCATGTAAAATATCCTTATGATGAAAGAAAGGTTATTGCTAAATTAGTTGATGAAATTATAGAAGAAAGAAAAAATTCAAAATAAAATTATTAGAAACAAAATAATATAGAAAAAGAAAAATACATATTAATTTTTTCACACCTTGCTATCGCATTCCTCGAAATTTGAAAAAATAAAATGTCAATTTGAATGTTGTTTACATTCCATTTATATTTTATTTTTTCAAACCGGGTAGAATGCTTCAATCGAACTCACTTCGTTCGTTTGGTCCCTGCGCGGTGATTCAAAAATTTAATATGTATAGTTTCTTTTTTATTATAAAAAAGTTGACATAATTGACGATAATGAAAAAACAGAGTATAATTATGTTATAAAAAATTTTATGGGAGGCTAAAATATGAATAAAGCGGTTTATAGAACATACTTAAGTGATTTAGCAGCTAATGAAAAGGTAGAGTTCCCAAGTCGGAAAGAGATGATTGAGTTCTTCTCAATGATGATGGGAGAGTTCTACCGGATTTACCTCAACGGTTCTGCGGCAATTCCGTCCGCTGAAAAGGCAATCAGACTTTCTGGAGAACCTGAACTTATGACCTTTTTGGCAAAGGAAAAGTTAGAAAATTTGGTACCCGTTTCGAACGACATTATTTTATTCCTGAAGAAGAAAATGGGAAGAAACCTGAAAAAAATGCGGATATCTACTGAGGATAAGGAGGATCTGTTTTATGAGTATCTGTTAACGGCCATGGGACAGGGCGACAGTGTCGACGACGTTTTTCCAACGAACATGGAATTCGAACTGGAGGGTGATGTAATCCTTCATGGAAGATATTGTTGATGTTAATAATTTACTTGTTCCAATTTAAAAAACTCTCAAGGCGTGAGCCCTGAGAGTTTTTTCCGTCTAATATGAAAACATACTAAACGACTATGTAATAAAGCTAAATGTAAAGTTGATTGGGTAAATAAACTATTTATAGGATAGACCATCGATAAATAGATGAAATTACATATAGCTTTATTATAGCAACTTTAAGCGATTTATTATCATCAGATATGTAACGTAATCATCATTTCCAAAATTTTGCTTCCCTAAATTTGGTGGTGCTGATTCATGCATATCATCGATAGCAGATTGAATATTGTATGAAATCGATGACTCATTTGACGAGTATTTAATCGCTAACTGTTTAAAATATTTTTTGAGGGTTGTAGTATTCAGACATGAGTATGGATTTTCGTGTGAAAACACGATACAATCTAATAAGTATCTAGTTCCACAGAGATTTGGATTAAAGTTTAAATTGATTAAACAATTTAAAATCTTTTTCTTATAATTTGTTAAATCCAATTTATGAGAATACATACTATTTTGTGAAAGATTTTTTAATTGATTACTAATTCTTTTTAAAGTATCAATATTTTCTGTGAGAATTTGGATTGATATGTATTCGTAATTTAAATTTTTTTTGATAGCTTTTAAGGAAGCAATACTACCAATTATTACGTTTGGTTGTTCAATTTTACAGAAATTAATACTTGCTTTATTAGCGATAAGTGCCGTACCAATGCAAACTGAGTTATGGCAGTCAGCATTAATTTTTGTGATAACTTTATTTACATATTCGAAATTCTCGTATAATATAAAAATTGTAATCATAAATAATCCTTACATATATATTAACGATATGACTTTGCAAAAAGTTGCGCAAAAAATAAAAAAATTTTAAGGAGAAGGAAAAAATGGAGGAACACAGTTTAATAAAAGGCTTGAAAGATGGCGATAATGAAGGCTTTAGATATATTTATGAAAAATATAAAGAAAAATTAAATAGTTATGTGTATTATAAGATTAAAAATAAATCTGAGGTTGAAGATTTGGTTCAAGAAATATTTACAAAAGTTTATAAGAATATAGGATTATATGATGAAACACAGAGTACTTTTTATAATTTTTTATTGAGTAATGCTAATCAGATTATTGCAGAGTATTCTAGAAAGAATATTTCTAGAGAACAAAAGGTAGAAAATATTTGTATAGATTCTGATATTACTTATGATGATGAAGCTTTTGCAGTTTATGATAAATTTGAAGGTGAGTATAATTTAAAGGAATTGTTAGATGAATTACCACCTGATCAAAGAGAAGTATTTATTTTAGTTTGTGTTAAACATATGAAGTATAAAGATGTTGAGAGGCTTATTAATAAATCTGATTTGAGTGTTAAATCTTTGTTATTTAGAGCTAGAAGAAATTTGAAAAGAAAAATTGCTGAAAAATATCCTGAAGTTGCAAGAGAATATGGATTCAAGAGAACTTTGAAGATGATTGTTGTTTCTTGTGTGTGCGTTGGTTTGATTAGTGGATTTACATATGCAACGTGGAGAGCATATCAAAGTAGTCATTTTAAAAATACTTTTACGATTGCTGATACTGCACAAGATATTCAAGGTGAGGTAGAGGAGACTATTTCTAAGCAGAACGCTTGTGAGAAGATAAATAGTGATTTGAAGATACTTGGTATTAACCTATTAGTTAATGAAGGTGATTTGCATTTATTGAGAGATTATAAATCTGATGAAATTTGTTGGGAATATAAGAATGAAGAATTATTATTAAAAGTTAGTGCTTATGATGGTAGACTTGTTAATTTTGCTGTGTTAGGTCAAACTGTTGAGATGTTTGATTACAGTGAAGATGTGCTTAGAAAATTGAATATAATTGATGGATATGAATTAGCTTCTAGAGAAGTGGCTGATGGAATTGAAAATATTGAGTATGCTAAAAAGTATGGTGATATATTTAATAGTTATCAAAGTGCTACAATAGGTATTAAAAATGGGAAGATATTTAATATATTTACTGTAAATTATGCTTATGAAGATAAAGATGTTCTTGTTTCAAAAGAAGAGGCTTTGAAGATTTTGAAGGAGAATGGAATTGATGCTGATGATGTTGAGTTGGCAATAGAGAATGTGGGAGTTTTAAATCCTAATGAAGTAGAAGGTATAAATGAAGAAATTTCTGAAGAGAATGTAGATAAATTTGTGTTTAATAGAAAACAGGCAGATATTAGAAAAGTTTGGAAGACTGATATTCAACAAGAAAAGCAATACTTTGTAGATACGTATTCAGGTGAATTTATGTATTTTGATGGAATGTTAAATTAATAGAAATAAAAAAGGAGTAGCTATTTATCTAGCTGCTCCTGTATAAGTTGTACTACCATATAGTCTGATAGGTGTTGTTCCAGAACCCGGTACACAAGATGCTGCATTTAATGCTGCGTTTCTAACTGGACCTGTTCCAATATATGTTAGCCAAAAATAGTAATTAAATGTTTCAGAATTATTTGTTGTAAGGTTACTATACCAGCCAAGGAAACATCTATTAGAGTAACCTGTTGTGTGAAATGCGTTTGCAAGTGATGCAGATGCTGCACTACATGCAGAGTCTATAAATACGAAATCCCAATTTCCAGAAATCATAGAGCTTGTTATAGGGTTTCCATAATAGTCATTGAAATAACCATCGTTTCCAAATGTATGAACATACATTGCATATCCGTTACCAGTATTTCCAATCCATTGAAGCATTGAATCTTTTGTAATTGCTCCCATGCTGGAAGTACAAGAATAACCTAGTTTTCCTAAACCACTTACTGCATATCCACCGCAGTTATTGTAATAAGCGCTTTTGCTATTTGTAAAAACTTTAGCGCTTGCTGAAGCATGGCATGTTGAAGTTAATCCTATAAGAAGAAGTAAAAAAATTGAAATTATTGAAATTAATTTTTTATTCATTTATATGGTCACCTCCAATTACATTATTGTTTTCTGCATCTACATAAACAATAGTATCGTCAGATGATTGAATTACCCAAGTAGAATGAACTGCTGTATCAGAATTTGAATTATCATAAAATTTATTAGCTTTTTCCATAGATAAAGTTGCTGATTTTATTTCAGATGAGTCTATTCCTAAATTTTGAGCTGCTGTCATTTCAGCATCTTCTTTGTTTATACTTACATTGCTTGATTTTGCACTTTCATTAAAAACTGTTAGTGCAACAATTTCATCAGAATCAGGGATAAAAAACATTTTTACTGATTCATATTTGTTATATATGCCATTGTAATTTTTTTCAAAGTTTGCTTGCCAAATAAGATCATCGAATTTTTCTAAATATGTTAATTCGTATTCAGTAGGTAAGTTTAATTCTTTATATTTATTTAAAACATATTCTTTAGCGGTTTGGTTATTTGCATTTGAAGTAGTTTGAGTTGTTGTAACGTTTTTGCTATAGATACCAACTAAATCATTTTTAGTATCCATATTTACAAAATATTTTTCATTTTCAAATTCATATATATTTGCTTTTTTTAGTTCGTCGTAGACCACCTTAGAATTTACGTTACTTGAATTTGTATCTAGTTTTTCAAAAATATCAGAGCTTTTAGATATACTTGCTGTACTAACTATTTTTACTGTTTCTAATTCAGTTGAAGAAACAGAAGCGTATACAATAGTAGCTGTAATGCTTGCTAATAGTATAGCCAGTATTATAAGAATTTCAATTTTTTTCTTCATATAAAAATCCCCCTAATTGAAAATATTAATATAGCTATATTATGAAAATAAAATAATATAATGAAAATATAAAAAATATTAAATAAAAATTTTTAATAAAATTAAGTTACCTATTTTTCGAAACTGAAAAAAGAGTCATAAAAAGGAAAAAAATCTTGTAATTTAAAATTATGAAACAAAAGAGAAAATATGTGCGAACAAACATACTGTACACATAAAAAATGAAAATAAAAATATTTAAAAAAGTAAAAAAATGTACCCACAAGGTACTGTGAATAAGTGTGTCGAAAAAAATCGATGAAATGAGTTATTAACAGAGTTATCCACTTTATCCACAGTTGCTAAATTATGGATTTAATCTATAAAAATAGTGAACATAAAACAAAAAAGTACGTTGAATTGTATGGTTTTGGAAAATATTTTGATGCTGTGATGTGGTTAAAATGTAGATGAGAAAGCAGTTAGAAAAATTATCCACAATAGATATTGACATTATTTTAAAAAGAGTTTAAAATAAATCCATATTAATAGTGCGTTGATGAAGAGGATACATACATTTTCTTATCTAAAGAGAGCCAGGATGGTGAGATCTGGTGTTGGTGTGTATGGATTGGAGCTTTGGAGCATATTTGAAATTAAGGTGGATTCTTTTATGAATCAATTAGGGTGGAACCGCGGAGTTATCTTTCGTCCCTTAAGAGGGATTATAGATGACTCCTTTTTGTTCCTTTCGAATGATTTTCATCATTTTGCGTTGTTACATTTTGTTTTTAATTCCTGCGACGTACCAGCGTACGCCTCGGAATATAAAAACTCATGTGCCTAGCAAAATAATAAAACTTATTCGAAAGTTGGTATAAGTTTTCATCATTTTGTGTCGTTATATGTGACTTACGAAATAATGGAATTTATTAAAAAGAAAGAAGGAGTATCTATAGTTCGAAATAAAAAGAAGGAGGAATTGATAAAATGGTAGAATCAATGGAAAAATTAGTAAGTTTATGTAAGAGTAGAGGATATATATATCCTGGCTCAGAAATCTATGGAGGTTTGGCTAATACTTGGGATTACGGACCTTTAGGAAATGAATTAAAAAATAATATTAAGGCTGCTTGGAGAAAGAAATTTATTCAAGAACAACCTAATATAGTTGGATTAGATGCTGCAATTTTAATGAATCCAGAAACTTGGGTAGCATCAGGACATGTTGGTGGATTTTCAGATCCGTTAATAGATTGTAAGGAGTGTAAAACAAGACATAGAGCTGATAAATTAATTGAAGAATGGGCTCATGATCAAGGTAAGGATATGATTGCTGATGGAATGACTGATAAACAATTAATAGATTTTATTAATGAAAATCAAATTCCATGTCCAAAATGCGGAAAAACAAATTTCACTGATATTCGTAAATTTAATTTAATGTTTAAAACATTTCAAGGTGTTACAGAGGATTCAACATCAACTGTATATTTAAGACCAGAAACTGCACAAGGTATATTTGTTGATTTTAAGAGTGTATTACGTACATCTCGTAAAAAGGTACCAATGGGTATTGCTCAAATTGGTAAGGCTTTTAGAAATGAGATAACACCAGGAAATTATATATTTAGAACTCGTGAATTTGAGCAAATGGAACTTGAATTTTTCTGTAAACCAGGAACAGATTTAGAATGGCATAAATATTGGAAAGATTATTGTGAGAACTGGTTATTAAATTTAGGTATGAAAAAAGAAAATATCAGATTAAGAGATCATTCTCCAGAAGAATTAGTATTTTATAGTAAAGCTACAACAGATATCGAATTTGCTTTCCCATTTGGATGGGGTGAATTATGGGGAATTGCTGATAGAACTGATTATGATTTGACTCAACATATGAATCATTCAAAACAAGATTTATCATATCAAGATCCAGAAACAAATGAAAAATATGTACCATATGTTATTGAACCATCTTTGGGTGCTGACAGAGTTTTACTTGCATTCTTATGTAATAGCTATGAGGAAGAGGAAGTTGCTGAAGGTGATGTTAGAACTGTATTAAAATTACATCCAGCATTGGCTCCTTACAAAGTTGCTGTATTACCTTTATCTAAGAAATTAAGTGATAAAGCTCAAGATGTTTATTCAAAATTGGCTAAATCATTTATGTGTGATTATGATGAAGCTGGAAGTATAGGAAAGAGATATAGAAGAGAAGATGAAATAGGAACACCATATTGTGTAACTGTTGATTTTGATACATTAGAAGATGAATCAGTAACTATAAGAGATAGAGATACAATGGAACAAGTTAGAGTTAAAATTGATGAACTTGAAGCTTGGATTTCTGAAAAAATTAAATTTTAGTTTATACTAATTTGAGATGAGGGAAAGATTAAGTTCTAATTTACTGAACTAAGTTGAGAAGTTTAAATTTTATTTTATATTGACCTGAGATGAAGGGAAAATTAAAATCTAAGTTATAAAAGAAAAACTCTCCACGGCTGATTAGGCCATGGGGAGTTTTTGCTAGGTATGTGTCTATATGGGGACGAATCAAAGAGATTTTAACAGTTCAAAATCGATAATCTCTGATTCGAAAACCGGCTTTGCAAATTCCATTGTGGATACTCCACCTGAGAATGGGCAAGCGGTTTCGTAAAGTAGCATTCCTTTTTTGAATTTTTCACCATCATTGATGTAGTATGTCTGTGATTGTGGGCATTGGTAGATGATGAATTCTAAAGGAATAAAAGTTCTTGCGTCAAATACAAAAGCTTCGATGTAATCAACGTTGATGTCGGTTGGAAGCATCACATACGAATTAATAATCTGCAGTGTAAAGATATTTTTCTTTTGCGGATAAAAACCTGTAAAGGTATGTTCACCAATTTTGATGATATATTCGTCATCTGTGTCGTTCCAGGTTACATCTGCATTTCCGGATAATCCAACTTTGTTTAAAAACTCAGTTAACTTATCCCGCAACTCATTAATTTCGAGTCTTTCTATTGCTTCTGCCATATAGTTTTACCTCCTTAGGTTATAAGATGATTGTATTATACTTCCTGCTTTGAAGATCTAATCCTTGGCTGGGAGTCAATGAAATCACTGATTCTTTCTTCCAGGTCAAATGGATAACTTCCAAAGTAAGGTTTGGAATCATCTTTGGTGGACGGGTTGCATTTGCATTCTGCGCACTTTTCTGCACAACTGCATGTTTCATAATGTTTATTATTGGCCATAATGCCACCTCCTAAAAATTTATGCAAATATATTATAGCATGCGTTTACATAAAATGCAAACAAGAGATTATTGAAGTCTTTATTTTTATATTGTAAAATATTATTGCGTGATTGGAGAAGAGAAAAAATAAAATAGAAGGAGGAGTAAATGGGAGAGTTTTGGGATATTTATGATGCTAAGAAAAATAAGACAGGTATAGTTGCTGAGAGAGGTGTATACAAGTTTAAGAAAGGTGAATATCATATAGTTGTGACTGGTATTATTATAAATAGTAAGGGTGAGATTTTAATAACAAAAAGAGCTGAACATAAGAGACATGGCGGATTATGGGAATGCAATGGTGGTTCTATTCTTAAAGGTGAAACGAGTATACAAGGGATGCTAAGAGAGCTTAAAGAAGAAATAGGCGTTGAGTTTTCAGAAAAAGAAGCGGTACTTTTAAAAGAGATTGTTAGAGATAAAGAAGTTGCTGATATTAAGGATATGTGGCTTTTTAGAAGAGATATAAAGGAAGAAGAAATTACTTTCCCAGATGGTGAGTCAACTGAATTTAAATGGGTAACAATAGATGAATTTATTGAGATGTTTAATAATAATGAAATTATACCTAATATTAATTTTGGAAGAGAAGATTATGAGAAAGCTTTAAAAATGTAGAGAATTTTAATGTAAATTTTTTGAATAACTTTTGTAAAATAAAATGTTATTGAATTACTCAGACTTAAAGATGTTTTCATATAGTAAAGTAGAAATAGAATTAAAAAATTATATAGAATTTGGCAAAGAAGATGGGTATTGTAAAATCCTTGCAAATGAGGTATAATATAGAATATTTATGCATGAGAGGTTTATATAAATGTTATTAAGTAATGAAAAACGATGGCGCCTTTTATTTAATTTTTAAGAAAAATATAATTATTAAATAAAGGAGAGTATTAATATGAATAATAAACAAATAATGTTAACAGGTGATAGACCTACTGGTAGACTTCACATTGGTCACTATTTAGGTTCTTTAATAAATAGAGTAAAGATGCAGGATGAATATGATGAGTGCTATATTCTTGTTGCTGATGTTCAGGCTTTAACTGATAATTTTAATAATCCTGAAAAGGTTAGAAAAAATGTTAGAGAAGTTGTAATGGATTATTTGTCTGTTGGGATTGATCCTAATAAGGCAACTATTTATTTGCAATCTATGATTCCAGAAGTTGCAGAGCTTACAGTATACTATTCTAATTTGGTTACAATTGCTAGATTGGAAAGAAATCCTACTGTTAAAACTGAGATTGCTCAAAAGAGAGAAATTTTTGGAGAGAGTGTTACATATGGATTTTTAGGATATCCAGTTAGCCAAGCTGCTGATATTACTGCTTTTGATGCTACGGTTATTCCAACTGGTGAGGATCAAGAACCATTAATTGAACAATGTAGAGAGATTGTTCGTAAATTTAATAGCATTTATGGTGAAGTTTTAAGAGAGCCTAAAGTTGTTTTATCAGAAAATAAAAGAATTAAAGGTTTAGATGGAAATGAGAAAATGGGTAAATCTTTAGGAAATGCTATTTACCTTTCAGATACTGAAGAAGAAGTTAATAAAAAAGTAATGAGTGCTGTTACTGATCCTAATAGAATAAGAAAAGATGATAAGGGAAATCCAGATATATGTATGGTTGCTTATTATCATAATTTATTTACTGACAAAGCTGAATGTGAGAAGATTTGTGCAGAGTGTAGAGCTGGTCAAAGAGGATGTGTTGCTTGCAAAAAACAGCTTGCACAAAGTATTAATAACAGATTAAATCCTATTAGAGAAAAGCGTGCTTATTATGAAGCTCACCCTGAGGAAGTTGATAGAATTTTAATTGAAGGTACAAAGAAAGCTAGAGCTAAGGCACAAGAGACAATGAGAAAAGTTAAGAAAGCTATGAAATTAGATTATTTTGAGGAGTTGTAATTTATAATGTTTGTTGATTATACAAAAATAATAATTAAATCAGGTGATGGTGGAAACGGAGCTGTTTCTTTTAGACGTGAGAAATATGTTGCTGCTGGTGGACCAGATGGTGGAGATGGTGGCAAAGGTGGAGATATATACTTTGTTGTTGATCCTGATAGTAATACTTTAATTGATTTTAGGTATAATAGAAAATTTAAAGCTCAAAATGGTGAGAACGGAAGTGGTGCTCACAAATATGGAAAGAGTGGAGAAGATTTATATATTAAAGTGCCTAAGGGAACTGTTGTTAAGGATGCTGAAACTGGAAAGTTAATTGCGGATTTATCTGAAGATGGTGAAAAAAAATTAATTCTTCCTGGAGGAAGAGGTGGAAAAGGAAATTCTCATTTTGCAACTGCAACTAGACAAGTTCCTAGATTTGCTCAAGATGGTGAAAAGGGAATTGAAAAAGAAGTTATTTTGGAACTTAAATTATTGGCTGATGTTGGTTTGATTGGATTCCCTAATGTAGGAAAGTCTACACTTCTTTCAAGAGTTACAGCAGCTACTCCTAAAATTGCAAATTATCATTTTACAACTATTTATCCTAATTTAGGTGTTGTAAAAACTGAATATGGTGATAGTTTTGTAATTGCTGATATTCCTGGAGTTATAGAAGGTGCAAGTGAAGGCGTTGGATTAGGTATACAATTCTTACGTCATATTGAAAGAACTAGATTATTGCTTCATGTTATAGATTGTTCTGGAAGTGAAGGAAGAGATCCTGTTGAGGATTTTGATATTATAAATAAAGAGTTAAAAAATTATAGTGAAAAATTAAGTGAAAGAAAACAGATTATTGTTGCTAATAAAGTTGATGTAATGCAAGATGATACTGGATATAAAAAGCTTGAGAAAATGGCTAAGGAGAAGGAAATAGAGATTTTTAAAATTTCTGCTGTAACTGGACAAGGTTTGAAAGAATTGTTTGTTCGTGTTTCTGAAGTTCTAAAGACTTTACCAAAAGAAGATTTAATTGATGTTGAAGATAAAGTTGTTTATACGTTAAAAGAAGATGAAAAACAATTTGAGGTTAAAGTTGAAAATGGTGAGTTTATAGTTACAGGTCCTGCTATAGAAAAATTAATGGGTAGAATTAATATTGGTGATAATGAATCTATGGCTTACTTTGAGAGAAATTTGGCTGAACTTGGTATTAATGATGCTCTTAGAGCTAAGGGTGTAAAAGAAGGAGATACTGTTAAATTCCTAGAATGGGAATTTGAATGGTTTGATTATTAATAATAAAAAAGCTAGCAGTTATGCTAGCTTTTTTTATGTTTATATATTATATGAAGAAGAAAAAACAATATATTTAATCTTTGAAGATAGAAAATAAAAAATATTATATTTAATTTTTGAGTGATGCGCAGTTTGAAAGTTTTTACCTAACCGACTAAACGAAGTTTAGTGAGCGGTAAAATCTTTTAGCAAGGAACCAAGAAATTAAATTTAATATTTTTTAAAGCCAATCTGTATAAAACAAATTGGCTTTTTTTTATTCATCTTCTTCGTTTAAGTTTAGACTTGTTTTTACTAGTTTAACTAATTTTGAAAAAGCAACTTTTACATTTTTTACAATTGATTCGAATAAAGAAAGAGTTTTTTCTAAAGTAGATTCCTTTTTTACTGTTAATGATTTTTCATCAATATTATCAACTATGTCAGGAATGTCACTTACAATTGAATTAACACGTACAGAACCAGCTGATACAGCATTTTCTTCAACTGTATTAACAGCATCATTTACAGATGCTCCTGTTAACTCTTCGAAAGAAACAGCTTTAGTTTCAGGTATTTCTGATTTTATTATTGATTCTGAAACAACATTTTCAGCTTTATGATCTAAACTGATTTGTGTTATTATTGTATCGTTTGGAATAGCTTGTTTGTTTAAGTTTTCTAAATCTACAGTTTTATATAAGTCAAAAGAATTTGAATTAACAACTGCAGGTTCAAATATTTCTTCATTATTTTCAATAGTAGAAGGTTCAGTTTGTTCAGCTGTTTCAAAGCTAACTTCTTTACTTGTATCTGCTATTGTTTTGAAAGATAAAACTTCTTGACTTTCTTCAATAGGAAGAATATAGTTTTGTGAATTATTGTTATCCCAATTTCCTTGGTTATCTCTGAATACGAATTGTAGGTTATCTCCAGATCCAACATCGATAGTTGCAAGGTAACCAAAAGTAGATGGTTTCATTTTTTTCTCATCTTTGTTTTTCCAAGTATCACCATATCCATATGATACGTAAACATCGTTTGTTAAATTGTTTGAAAATAGAAAACCTTTGTATAGAATAACAAAATCTTCATCTTCGCGAATTTTATCTTTATTAATATAAATATCTTTTGTAAAATCCATTTTTTTCTCCTAA